>NZ_JBFAJK010000013.1:0-160963 GCF_040655175.1 Micromonospora sp. NPDC050495
GATCAGCACGACGAACCCGCAGGCCGGCCCCCGCCGCCAACCCACGGAGCGACGCCGCAGCTTGCCGGTGGACCACGGAGCGCATCCTGGCGCTCGGGGCGACCACGGACCTCGCCACCGCCGCCGCGATTCTCGGCATCTCCCGTTCGGCGGCCTACAAGCTGGCCGCCCGCGACGCCTTCCCGGTGCCCCTGTTCCGGGCCGGCGCGCACTACCGCGTCCCGACCGCCCCGATCCTGCGGAAACTGCACCTCGAGTCCCCACCGGTACCGACATCTGGTGAGACCGACAGGGTGGGTGCCGACGAGACCGACGGGCATTCGGGCGCGGACAGGGACACCACGGGCTGCAGGCCACCGCCGTAACCCCGCCCGGGTAGTACGCATTGTTCGCCGGCACGGCTTCGTACGCCGTGCTGGTGCAGTCGCCCTGGCTACTGCTCGACGGCGCGGGAGAGAAGCCGGACCAGAGCGCGGCGCAACACTCGCTCGATGTCATCCACGACCGCTGACAGGAGATCTGTCGGCTGCCCGGTGAGGGTGTGCAGTTCCTGCCTGCCCGGGTCGTCGCCGTGCATCTCGTCGTTGCGGAGCCGGTATCCCAGACGCAGGAGGGCGTCGAGCCGCTCGGGCGGCGCCTGCAGGACAGGGTCGTCCGCCAGGAGCGCGGTCGCTCCGTCAACGATCTTGTCCTGCTTCCAACGATCCGCTGGCAGGCCCGGCAGTTTGATGAACAGCACTTCGGCGCAGACGATCAGGTCGATGAGCCGGTCGGTCGGCACCCGGTCGGCCCCGGCCAGGACCAGCCGGCGCAGTGCGGTTTGCAGACCCCGGTCCTCCCGAACCGCGGGATGCGCGAGGAGGTCGTACACCTCGCGCATCGCCTCCACCTGCTCTCGCCCAAGGATTGTCGGTCGCTCCTCGTCGAAGGCGGGTAGCGCCGACAGGGACGCCGTCGGCCCCATGCCCTGGGGAAAGTCGTCGTCCGGTGGGCAGCGGATCGCCCGAGTCGCGGTGACGGACCCGCCGCTCACCAGCCGCAGCGCAGCCACGAGACGGCTGGCTGGCTCGACCAGCGCGCCAGCCTCCGGCGTCGTCGGTTGGGCGGGTACGTCCATGTCCGAGCACACCGGGTACGAGGTGCAGCGGGTCAGGGCCCACTGGTGGAACCGTGACACGGTCACCGAGGTCGGGCCGCCCGCGAAGGCGATCGGCACCGCGAGGTAGCCGATCGAGGCGCTCACCTGCCGGTCGCTCATCGCCTGCAGCACCAGGCCGTCCGGCAACGTGACCGCCTCGATGCCCGCGGTGGGGGTGAAGGCGTTGAGCGGGACCACCTCGACCAGCCGCGCCCGCGTGGCCAGCAGACCGTCCTCCAGCCTGCTGTATGCGGCGTCGAAGGCGTCCTGGTCGAACCGGTAGCCCCCGACGGCGGCAACCATGGGTTCCAGGACGTGCTTAACCAGCGTCCACCCCAATTGCCGGAGCGTGAGGGCGAACTCCACCCCGACGAGGCAATCCACCCGCTCGCGCAGCACCTCATCAGCGGCCACGACGGCCCGCACCGTCTCCATTTCGGCGAAGGTGTCCAAGAACCGGTAGTCGGTGACCCGGCCCGGCATCTGCCAGACGTCGCGGCGGATCGCGACGAACGACTGCTGCCCGTGGCGGTGCCACTCGCCGAAGTCGGGAACGGTCGCGAACACCGGCACGCCGTCGCGAGCGGCCAAGTCGCCGAGCACCGCCGCCATCAACTGGCCCACTGCCGCGTGCAGCTGTGGGCGCCGCACCCGGCCCCTCGCCACGTCATCTGTCGCCACCATTGGCCGTCCTCCATGCCCGATCTCACATGCGAACCGGACAGGATCCCAGACTCCCCCAGCAGGGCGCATCTGACTTTCGCCGGTCACCGGCCCCAGCGCATGGACCACCCACCGGACCTGGAACCGCGACTTGATCGTGGCCGCCGGTCACGCGTGGATGTCGATCGACCAAACCGATGCCCCACCCCAGACGAACGGGAGCACCACCACCGATGCCAGACGGAAGCATCTTCAAGCGCTGCGGCTGCCGCCGCCCCGACACGGGCAAGCCACTGGGAAACGACTGCCCGAAACTACGCCGCGCGAACCGCGCCTGGAGCTCCGACCACGGCCACTGGGCCTACCAGCTCGAACTACCACCCACCACCGACGGTGGGCGCCGGCAGCTACGCCGCTCCAGCTTTTCCACCCGCCGTGCCGCCGCCGACGAACTCGACCACGCCCGCGACCTGCTCGCCCTCGCCAACGGAGACCGCCGCCGCCGTACCGAGATCGCCGACCTGCTGCAAACCGCCGTACGCGCCAAACGCCCCCTGCCCGAGGTCGACCGTATCCGCCAGCGGCTGCGCGGCGACGGCACGCTGGCCGACATGCCCACCGTCGCCGAGTACCTCACCGGCTGGCTGACCCACCTCACAATCGACGCGAACACGCAGCGCGGCTACGAATCGATCGCCCGGGTCCACTTGATCCCACACCTGGGCGACATCCCGCTGGACAAACTGCGCACCACCCACATCCGCGCCATGTTCGCCGCCATCGAGCGCCGCAACGACGAGATCACCGCCGCGAAGGCGAGCACCGACCCAGCCATCCGCGCGTCTGTCACCGGCGTGCGACCCACTGGTGCCACCACACGCCAACGCATCCGCGCCTGCCTGCGGAAGGCGATCAACGACGCCCTTGCCGACGAACTCATCGTCGGCGCCAACCCCGCCGCCCTGGTCAAGGTCCCCGCCGACCGGCCCCTACCGATCGTGTGGGAGGACGAACGCGTACAGCGGTGGAAGGCCACCGGCGAGGTCCCTGGACCGGTGATGGTGTGGACCGACTCCCAGGTCGTGCAGTTCCTCGACTACGCCGCCGTACACGCCCCCGACCTGCACCCGATGTGGCACTACATGGCCTACCGAGGGCCCCGCCGCGGCGAGGCGTGCGGCCTGCGCGACAGCGAGGTGCGCCTGCACCGCCGCGAGACCACGATCAACAACCAGATAGCCACCCACGGCTACACCGCCGTGCAGAAACCACCGAAGAGCAGGGCCGGAAACCGCGACGTCGCCCTCGACACCGACACGACCAAAGTCCTCACCGCCTACAAGGCCCGCCGCGCCGCCTGGCAACTCGCCGCCAGCGACGCATGGCCCGACACCGGCCTGTTCTTCGTCCGCCCCGACGGCAAGCCGTGGCACCCCAACGCCGTCACCCAACGGTTCCGCAAACTCATCCGCAAAGCAGGGCTGCCCCCGATCCGGCTGCACGACCTGCGCCACAGCGCCGCCACCATCGCCCTCGACGCCGGCGTCGACATCAAGGTCGTCTCCGAGCAACTCGGCCACTCCACCACGACCCTGACCCGCGACACTTACCAGAGTGTCACCAAGCGGATGCACCAGGACGCCGCCGATGCTGTCGCCAAGAAGATCAACCGGATGCGCCGCAAGGCGGGGTGAAACCCACCTCCATCGAAGCGGCAGCGGACGACCGCGTGCGGCCACGCCCGACCCGGTCACCTGGGCGAATACGCTCGCGACGTGAGCGGTGACGACCAGCGGCTGAGCCGGCGGTGCAGCTTCGGCGAGGACCCGGACAACTACCAGGCGGCCCGGCCGGGATACCCGCCAAGGGTGTACGAGGTGCTTGCCGAGCGCGGGCTGCGACCGGGTGCGCGTCCTGGAGGTCGGACCGGGAACAGGGCAGATGACCCGTCCCCTCGTGGACGCCTGCACGTCGGTGCTGGCGGTGGAACTCGGTGGCCGGCTGGTGGCCCGGCTGCGAACGAACCTGACCGGCCAGGACGTGACCGTCATCGAGGGCGACTTCACCACCGTGCCGTTACCCGACGACACCTTCGACCTGGCGGTCTGCGCCACCGCCTTCCCGAGGGACGGTAGCTGTGGTGTGCATGCGGTATAGGACGGCTGTCATGCGCGCGATGGCGGGGTGGCGGGGATGGACACGGCGGTGATCGGCGATGGTGCGGGCGAGGAGTTGCTGCGCGGGTTCTTGGCGGCCGTGTTCGTGCAGGACGACGGCGAGGGTGGCTTGGGTGGCGAGGGTCGGTAGTGCGTAGGGTCCGTCGGCTTGGGTGTGGTGGCGGATGAGGTCGCTGTAGCAGTCGGCGGAGGCGGTGAGGTTCCCGGCGGCGCGGTGGGTGGCGGCCAGGACGCGCAGGGCGGCGCGGACTTCCGGGTTGGTGGGGTCTCGGAGGAGGTGGCGCAGGCTGCGGTGTCCCCACTGGGCCCAGGGGAGCGCGGCGGCTGGGTCGCCGTTGGTGAGGGTGAGGGTGGCCAGGAGCGCGGCGGCGCGGGCGGTCGCGGTGTCCAGGGCGAGCCTGCCGCTGGTGGGGTCGATGTGCAGGAGCCCGCTGTGCAGGACGTCGATGGCACGCTCGGGCTTGTTGTCGGCGGCGTGGCGCTGGGCTAGGTGTAGACGCTGGGCCATGGCCATCATCGGGCCGGTGACCTGTAGGGAGACGGCTCTCCAGGTGATGTGCAGGTCTGTGCCGGTCGCGCCGACGGTGACGCGTTGGATAGGGCCGAGCGCGTAGGAGGCGGCCTGGGTCGTCTTTCCGGGTGGGACGAGGTGTGGGGTGCGGTGCAGGATCACCGCGGCGACGGCGTCGCGGACCTCCTCGGCCGGCACCGGTGCGCGCCCGCAGGACGGCGCGCACAGGTAGACCCTGCCGCTGCCGGGCAGCTGGATGAGGATCATGGATCGCGCGCAGGTGTGGCAGGCCAGGAGGCCGGGTGGGACGGGCGCGGCCTGCACGGCGCGGGCCCGCGAGACCCATTCCTCAACCGTCGCGGGCGACAGGTGGTGGCTGCGGGCAACGTCCCGGGGCGCTTGGTGCAGGCCGTGGACGGCGGCTTGTTCGATGGTCGCGGCGACGACCTCGGCGACGAAGGCGGGTGTCCACGCGGGGATGGCTGTCGTCCGCGTCGGCATCGGCGTTCCTTCCTTGGGGTTCATGGTTGCGTTCAGGCGGTGGGAGCGGCGCCGGGTTTGTGAAGTTCGTAATGATCCGCAGACGGTGCATGTGAGCGGAGGGTGTGGCCGGCGACGACAGTGGGGGGCTGTCGTCGCCGGCCACGTCGGTCGCCGCTGCCCTCCCTCTACGGGCGGGCGACCGGCTTGGACGCACCGATGTGGGCCCGACGCAGAGGGTGGGCGACGACGCGGGGCGGCGACAGAGAGGGGCGGTGCTAGCCGGTAGCCGGACCTGGCTACCGAAACCCAGGGCCTAGCGTTGGGCGTCGGACTGGGCGCGGGCCGCGGCGGTGACGGTTGCCGGCCTGGCGGTGTTCAGAGGCCAGGAGCTGCGGTTCGGGTGAGGGTTGCGGCTCATCGGGGCGAGGACCGGCCCGTCGGGCAGGGTGAGCGCGGGTCTCGGGAGGTAGCCGTGCCCGCGGTACTGGTCCTGGCTGTCGGGCGCGATTTCGGTCCACGAGGGCATGTCGATGCGGTCGACGCGGCTTTCATGGTGGGTGAGCATCGCCGCGCCGATACCGCGCCGCTGGGCGGCGGGAAGAACGGCGAGAACTGCCAGGTGGTAGTGAGGTTCGGTGGGTCGGACCTTGGTGAGTAGTTGGTCGAGGAGTTCGAACTGCCGCGCGTGCGGGCCGGCGGCGTAAGTCAGTCGGCTGTGGTAGTTCGACGGTGGCGGGATGCTGCGGTAGCGGTGAAACCCCATCGCCGCGGCGCTCAGGTCGTCGGTGATCTGGATGTCGCCGAAGAACATGGCGTGTTCCATCCAGATGACCGCCACGTCGGTGAGGAGCCGCCGCCGGCAGGTCGGGTCGGGTACCAGCCACTGGGCGAGCGGGCCGGAATGCAGGGCGTCGGCGATCAGCGCGGCGACCGGTTCCTTGTCCGCCCACCGGGCGGCACGGATACGCGGAATGACGTCCATGGGATGCCTCCAAGGGCAGCGGGTGGGTGGGGCGGGCTTACCGGTAGGTGGCGGTGGCGAGGTCACCGACGGCGGCGTCGACGGCGGCGGTGATGTCGCGTACCTGCCGGTGGTGCTGCGCGGCGATGGTGCGCAGTTGCACGGTGAGGGCGGCGGTGTCGTCGGCGAGGTACAGGTGGTTGGTCAGGCCGAGGGTCGCGACGAGGCCGCCGAGGGCGGCGGTGTGGTTGTCGGGCTGGTCACGGCCGGCGGCGATGTAGTGCAGCCGGGCGCGGGCGACGACCGGCCACTTGAGGTCCGTGGGCAGGTAGCGGTCGGTGCGGGCGAGCCCGCCGAGGCGGCGGCGCACGTCGTGGCGCAGGATCCCGCCGGCGTGCAGGCCGGCGCGGGTGCGGTCGTACAGGTCGGCGGCGAACCCGCGCAGCCACCCCCGCAGCGGCGGGGCCGGATGGGCGTAGCGGATCGATGCCAGGGCAGTGTCGGCGATCAGATCACCGACCGGGCGGTCCAGGTGCAGCCACAGCCGCTGCTCCCCGCCCGGCCCGGTGTCATCGGTGGTGTCGAGGGCAATCCGCCCGGCGAGGAACAGGTCGATGAGAACCGCACCAGCCAGGCCGAGGGCGAGGGCCTGGCGGTGGATGTGCGGCTGGCCGGTGTCGTCGTCGTGGCCCAGCAGGAACAACTCGTCCCGCAACGGCAACTGCGGGATGGACGAGGTCATCTCGATCCCGTCCCCTACCGCGGACCGTCGGTGTGCTGCCGGAGGCGGGCGTGCACCCCGTCGTAGGCGGCCTGCGGCTGCGGAAGCAGCAGCTTGTCGACGGCGGCGAGGACGGTGTAGTTCGGGTCGCAGACGTTGCCGATCGGCGCCCGTCCCGCCTGGGACACCAGCTGGTAGGCGTCGAGCTGCTCCAGGCCGGTGAGGTCACCCACCCAGCCGACCAGGTCGCGGTGCGCTATCCGGTAGGCGTCCTCCAACGGGCGGGCGCAGCCGACTGACATGATCGACGTGTCGGTCTCGAGGCGGGGCCACACCGTCGGGACGCCTTTGATGACCTCGATGATC
This sequence comes from Micromonospora sp. NPDC050495, assembly GCF_040655175.1. Taxonomy (NCBI): domain Bacteria; kingdom Bacillati; phylum Actinomycetota; class Actinomycetes; order Micromonosporales; family Micromonosporaceae; genus Micromonospora; species Micromonospora sp. NPDC050495. The sequence continues at coordinate 7,021 of NZ_JBFAJK010000013.1, forward strand.
AGGGTGGTGGTTGTGGCGATCTCCACCCCGACGCCGCAGACCTCACCCTCGCCCTGATGGGCGTGGCCGTCGCCCAGGGCGAGCATCGCCCCGTGCACGTTCACCCCCAGGTACAGGGTGGTACCGGCGCGCAGCTCCGGTGTGTCGAGGTTCCCGCCATGGCTGTCGGGCACGATGGTCGAACGCGCCTCGAAACCGCCCGGGGCCACGCCGATGGTGCCGATCATCGGGGCCAGCGGCAGGTCGACCGTGTGGTCGCTGTCGGTGGCGTGGAAGCGGACCGTGCCGGCCTGCTGGTCGATGTCGTACACCCACACCCGCTCCTGGAGAGGCGGCTGCAGGGTCGCCGTGTGCGCGGTGGAGGTCAGTGCCCCGAAGTGCGGGAACGTCGCGGAGACTCCCCAGTCGCGGGCCGGGACGATCGAGGCGAGGTGGACGGCGAGGGTGTCGCCTGGCTCGGCGTCCTCGACGAAGAACGGCCCGCACACGGGGTTCAGGTAGGGCATGCGGCACACCTGCGACGGCAGGTCCGCCGGGCCGCGGACGAGGCCGCCGAAGCAGTCCTCGGTGTGCGCCTGCAGGGTGTCACCGGAGCGGATGTGGGCTACGGGCATCCGACCACCGAAGGTGTAGGCCAGCTCGTCGCGGGCGGGCCGGTAGCTGATCGCGTCCATGGTCGTCACACCCGCTCGACGTGGCGGGCCTGCGGCTGCGCGGGCGCCAGACCCGACAGGGCGGGCCGGCGACCGGTCAGGTACAGGCCGGCGAGCACGACCATGCCGAGGGCGAGCCAGGCCAGACCGAGACGCTGCGCGGCGATGTTCGCGTTGACCACCACGTAGGCGAGGATCGCGAAGCCGATACCGGGCATGATGAGGTGTGCCCACCAGTTGCGGCTGCGCTGGCGGATGAGGTGGTGCACGACGACGGAGACGTGCAGGACCAGGAACGCGACCATCGCCCCGAAGTTGATCAGCGACGACAGCAGCGTGATCCCGTCCGCTCGGGTCGCCATGTACAGGCCCAGCGCGAGGGACACGACGCCGGTGAGCATGGTCGCGTTGATCGGCACGTTGCGGCGGATCGACACCTTCGCCAGGAAGCCGGGAAGCTGCCGGTCCCGGGCCATGGCGTACAGCAGCCGAGACGTGGCGACCTGCGCGACCATCGAGTTCGGCAGGCCCCACGCGATCGCGGTCGCGACCGCGCACAACGTCGCCAGCCAACCTCCGCCAGCCACCTGCGCGGCGTCGTAGAAGGCAGTGCCGTTCGGATCACCGTCACTGAGCAGGGAGGCTGGCTCGGCGACGAGCATCGCGGCCAGCCACGTCTGCGCGATGAACAGCACACCGGCCAGGACGAGGACGGCGGCCATCGCCCGGCCGATCTGCCGGGAGCCACCCTTGGTCTCCTCAGCCAGCATGGAGATCCCGTCGAAGCCGAGGAAGGACAGCACCGCGATCGACACCGCCCCGGCTACCAGGGACCAGGTGAAGGTGTCGGCGTTGTAGAACGCCTCCCAGCTGAACCGGCCCCTGCCCGTTGCGAGGGCCCAGCCGGCGACGGCGAGGAAGATCGCCAGGACGATCAGCTCGCCGACGAGCATCACCCGGGTCACCATCGCGGTCATCCGGATCCCCACCGAGTTGACGATCGTGTTGACCGCGACGAACCCGAGCAACCACAGCCACACCGGCACGGCCGGCACGGTGGAGTGCATCGCTACCGACGCCACCAGGTACAGCAGGCCCGGTACGAGGACGTAGTCGAGCAGGATCACCCAGCCAGCCAGGAACCCGACCGGCGCGCTGATGCCTCGGCCGGCGTAGTTGTAGACGCTGCCGGACATGGGGAACGCCTTGACCATCTGCGCGTACGAGAACGCGGTGAACACCAGCGCGACCACGCCGACCGTGTACGCCAAGGCCACCATCCCGCCGGAGCCGGCGTACACGCTTCCGAAGATCGCCATCGGCGCGATCGGCACCATGTACACCAGGCCGTACGCGACCAGGTCCCGGAATCGTAGTTGACGGCTCAACTCCTGCCGATAACCATATTTGGAGAGGTCATTCTGGAAACTCATCAGACTCCTCAAGCTTTTTTGGGTCCTGGCTAATCGCGCTATTTCGCAGCCCACTCGTCAGCGAAGGCAAATGCTTCTTCGATCTTGAACCGCCACAAACGATTTCGTGGAGCATGCGAACGGGTATCTCGGCAACGAGAATTGCTCACCGGGCTAGGTGAGTCGATACCGTTGATGCGGACATACGGTGTTGTCCGCATGCAACTGTCCGCGTAGCGTTCGACCACGTACGGTCAGACCTGTCCGGATCCGGCAGCGACGGACAGACGGCACCCAGGAGTACCGGTGGCGCAAACTCCACGACGGCTGACCCCGCATCGATCGGCGCTGCATGGGTTCGGTGCCGTGCTTCGGCAGTGGCGCGAGCGCCGCGGGCTGTCCCAGCGTGCTCTAGGCAGGCTGGTGCACGTCAGTGGGGACCTCATCGGCAAGGTGGAGAAGGCCGAACGTTGGCCGTCCGCCCGCTTCGTCGAGTCGTGTGAGGGCGCACTGCAGACAGGTGGCGAGCTGGTCCGCTTCCTGGCAGACCTGGAGAGTGCGCGCCGCTTCACCAGTGTCGGCTACCGCTTGGCCGAGGGCGCGGAGGGCCAACTCCGGGCCTCCATCGATCACCCCGACAAGACCGACCTGCTCCGCTCGTGGCACGAGCAGCTCGCCAGTCTGGCCGTTGCCGGAAACCGCACCGGATATGTAGGGATGGCGTCCACTGCCCATGCGCAGATTGGCGTCGCAGCCGCCATCGGGCGGCGAAGCCGTTCAGCCGACCGCCGAGACATACTAATCGCCCAGGCGCTGTGGGCGGAGTTCCTCAGCTGGATCGACGAGCAGGGCGACGCCGCCGAGGCTGACGCCTGGCTGCGACGCGCCCAGCGGCACGCCGTCGAAGCGAACGCGCCAGCGCTTGCCAGCTATGTCCTGATGAGGCAGAGCCAACGAGCCCTTGAGCGCTTCGACCCGCGTAATGCTGCTGCCTTGGCGCAGCGGGCGCTGGACGAGGTTCGTTTACCAGGCCGCATCCGCGCTCTACTGCTGGTCCGCCAGGCTCAGGCCTACGCGATGGGAGGTGACCAGAACGCCTGCGCAGCCACCATCGACCAGGCGCACAGGATCGCCGGCCGCGCCGATTGGGGCTCGACGTTGCCGGTCGATGTTGGTGCCCACTGCGACTTGGTGTATGTGGCTGCCCACGAAGCGCAATGCCGTCTTCTCCTCGGTCAACCGGCGGCTGCAGCCGATCTCTACGAGCAACTCCTGCGCCAATGGCCAGATCAGTGGCGCGTCGATGAGGCCCTGTGGCGATCGGCCTTGTCCACCGCCTACGTCAACAGTGGCGACGTTGAGCGCGCAGCGGTCGAGGCCACCAACGCATTGGCCTTGGCCACGGGTACCTCGTCCGCGCGGGCTCTGCGCTGGTTGAACCCGACGGCGGTGGCCCTGCGCCAGCAGACAGCCGTTCCGGAGGCGGCGACCTTCGTGCGCGCCTATCGGCAGGCCACTCTTGAAGCGTGCAACCATTAGCCCGTGGATCTGATCACGACGGCGACGAGCACCGAGGAGTCCGAGCGAGCGGCGTCCGTCGCGGTCCTTCCGGTCGGGAGTTTTGAACAGCACGGCGCCCACCTGCCGCTGCTGACGGACACTATCGTGGCATGCGCGATCGCGAAGGCAGTCGCCGAGCGCTACGACCTCTTTCTGCTGCCGCCCGTGACGATCTCCTGCTCCCACGAACACGCGGCGTGGCGTGGAACGGTCAGTATCAGCGCCACCACGCTCGCCGCCGTGGTCGGTGACATCGCCGCCTCCCTGCGTCAATCAGGCATCAATCAGCTCGCTGTGATCAACGGGCACGGCGGCAACTACGCGCTTGCCAACGTCGTTCAGGAAGCCAACGTCGCCGGACCGAAGATGACCCTGTTCCCCGCTCGGGCCGACTGGGACGACGCCCGAGTGGCCGCAGGCCTACACAGCACAGCCCACCAGGACATGCACGCGGGCGAGCTCGAGGTTTCGCTGCTCCTGCACGTCGCGCCCGAGGTAGTGCGTGACGGCTTCCAGCATGCCGACCATCTAGCGGACGATCGGCGTCACCTCCTTACGCAGGGCATGAGTGGCTACACCACCAGCGGCGTCATCGGCCTGCCGTCCCACGCCACCGCAGCCCAGGGCAAAGCCGTACTCGAAGACCTCGTTCGCTCTTTCGCCGACCATCACGGCCTCCTGTTGAGACACAAGGCATGATCAGGAGTGATGCTAAACGGGAGCTGTTGTCCGTATCGACTTTGCCCCCCGGGGAGAGCGATCGGGCGGAGGCAGTTTGCGGGTGCTCCGGGGCAGGGGAAGGGGCACGGCGCTCGGACGTAGAGTCGGCCGTCTAAGCCCGCACACCGGTACGAAAGACCTGGCCGTCCCGGTGTCCCGGCGACCGATTGACTAGACCGCCGTCGTCCGCCCCGCGTGCAGTTGTTCGAGGAGGACCCGTGAGGCCGGCTGACAGGATCGCTGAAGTGTCGGTGGAAGACGCCGTCCGCGCCTCGGTGAGCTACGACCAACTGCGTATGGGTGATGACGCCCTGTACTGGCTGGAGACCCGTCCCGACGCCGGCGGTTGCACGGCGGTGACACGATGGCGGTCCGGCGAGGGCAAGCGTGATGTCAGTCCGAAGGGCTTTGATGTCGCCAGCGGCGTTCACGCGTACGGGGGTGGATCTTTCGCTGCTGCCAAGGGGACGCTGTGGTGCGTCGGCCGAGATGGCCTCTACCGGAGCGGTCGTTCCGACGATCAACTCGAATTGATCGCTCATGGATCCTTCGGTGACCTGACGGTCGGCGACGGCGAGTTGCTGGCTGTGCGGGAGTCGGAGCAGGGTGACGAACTCGTCGCGGTGTCGCTCACCGGTGCTCCGACGGTGCGAACTCTCGTCTCGTCCCCGGGGTTTCTTGGTGCGCCTCGGCCGGGTCCGGGTTGGTTGGCCTGGACCAGGTGGAGCGAGCGCGACATGCCCTGGGACGCGTGTGAGATATGGGTGGCGTCCTACTCACCGCGTCATCAGGTCGACGGCGCAGTGAGACTGGCCGGCGGTCCGGAGGAGTCTGCGGTGGAGCCGCGGTGGGGACCCGACGGGGCGTTGTACTTCGTTTCGGACCGCAGCGGTTGGTGGAACCTCTACCGGTGGGACGGCCACAGGGTGAAGGCGGTGGCGCCGATCGCGGGTGAGTGCGCTGCGGAGCCGTGGGAGTTGAGTTACGCGTCGTATGGCTTCCTCGACGGTGGTCGGATTGTCTTGGTGGTGCAGGAGGGGCCGCGACACCGCCTTGTCGTCATCGAGCCCGACGGCACTGTCCGCCCGGTCGACCTGCCGTACACGTCGATCAAGCCGTACCTCGCCCTCCGAGGGACGACGGTGGCGTTGATCGGATCATCGCCGACCGTAGCTCCACAGGTCGCGCTCGTAGACCTGGCTGAGGCTGACCCCCAGGTGAAGGTGCTTGCCAGGCCGGAGCACGCCGCACTCGACCGCGCGCGAGTATCGACCCCAACGGAGCTGCGCGTCCGAGTGGCCAGTGGGCGGGAGGTCCTTGCCCTGGTGTATCCGCCGACGGGCTCGGCGGCGGACTGGCGGGCGCCGGTGATCGTCCGGGCGCATCCCGGGCCGACCGCGTCCTGCCTGCTGCGCCTGGACTGGCAGGCACAGTTCTTCACCAGCCGCGGGTTCGCCGTTGTTGATGTCGACTACCTGGGTAGCACCGGGTACGGCCGCGCGTTCCGGGAATCGCTGTACGGCCGGTGGGGCCTGGACGATGTCGGCGACTGCGCGGCGGTGGCGGTTCACCTGCTGTCGACGGGACGGGCGGTGCCGGGGCAGGTGTTCATCCGTGGTGCCAGCGCCGGCGGCTACACCGCGTTGCACGCGGTGGCCCAGGACGGCCCGTTCGCCGCTGCCACGGCCGTGTCGGCGATCGTGGATCCTGACCGGTGGGCGCAGACGGTGCCCCGGTTCCAGCGGGCGCACGCGATGCGGCTGCGAGGTGGTGCCGGCCGTGTCCGTGCCGCTGCTGTGCAACGGCCGGTGCTGCTCATTCATGGCACCGCCGACGAGGTGGCCGTGGTCGAGGATGTCCGCGAACTCGCCGACGAGTTGACGTCTCTCGGCATGGCACCTGAGGTGTTGCTTCTTGCCGATGTCGGCCACTATGTGGCGTCGTCCCGTCGAGCGGGCGCGGCGCTGGAGGCGGAGCTGGGTCACTACCGCTCGGTGATGGCGGATGCGGCCAACGACTAACGGGGGCTACACGGCCGCCAGCGGTAGTCGGTGACGCACGTACTCGCCGAACTCGCGGACCTCCGGCTCGCACCGGTAGGGCTCGAGGTCGGCCTGCACCTCGACGATGCGCTGCAGGCAGCGGTGTGAGGTGGTTCGTGCGGCGTGGTCGACTGCCTCGCGTGCGGTGGCGCAGGCTTCGTCGATGCGGCCGGCGGCGGCCAGCGACGAGGCCAGGAGCGCGGTGTCGATGGCGAGTCGCCGGACGTGGGTGGGGCTCAGGGCGGTGAGGGCGTCGCCCAGGTGCCGTTGGGTGTGCTGCGGTCGGCCCAGGTCGTGGAAGCAGTGGGCGATCTCGTCGGCGAGGTACGCCGCGTCGAAGTACCCGATCCACGCCGGCTCGTCCTCGGGCTTGGCACGGGCCAGTTGCCTTTCCGCGATGTCGAGGTGGGTCAGGCAGTCGTCTTCGCGTCCAAGGCGGGCCTGCGTGCGCGCCACCACCGCGTGCAGCGCTGCTGCCACGGCGGGCGTCGCCTGGGTCTCGCTTCCTCTCACCGCTGTCAGCGCCATCCGGCGTGCCGGCTCGGGATGGCCGCAGTGTAGTGCGAGGTGGCCGATGTTCACGGCGAGCAGATAGCTGCCGTACAGGCGGTCGTCGGCGGCTTCCGTCAGACGTAGAGCGCGGAGGTAGCGGCGCTGGGCGAGGCCATGGGCACCGGTGTCGACCGCCTGGTACCCGCAGAGCTCGAAGAATCCCGCCGCGAGCGTGTACAGGTGGCGGCCGACAGCCTCGGAGGTGGGAGTGTTCGCCAACAGCCGGTTCAGCTCGCCTTCGACGTACCGCTGCACCTGCGCGTGGACTTGTCCGGCGCCGTGGGTGTGGTCCAACTGCCGGAACATCGCCAGAGCGGTCTCCGCCGAATGAAGATCCTCCTCATCAACCTGGTCAGGCAAGCCAGGTCGTCGGGCCACGGGCGGCCGGAGTCCCGCCGCAGCGTTCAGCCAGTCAAGGGCGGCGCGATCGAGGACACCGGGTTGGAACGGAACGTGAGCGACCATCTCGGCCAGCCCCAACGTTTCTGCCGGGCGCTTGGACAGGGCGCTGCTGAGTGCTCCGGCCGGTGAGGGGGTACTCGGCCGGCCGTCGCTGGTCCGGTTTTTGTCGAGCAGCGGTAGCAGGCGTATCAGGGAGCCGCCGGCCATCAGCGCCTTGTCGCAGGCCTCAACGAACTCGCGGGAGGGGAACCGGTCGGCCGTCTCCACACGACGCACGAGATCGGCACTAAAACGGATCATGATGCCGAGCCGCGCCTGCGAGAGGTTGGTGCGTTCGCGGAGCCGGCGCAGTTCAGCACCGAAGAAGTGGCGCTCGGACAGGAATGGCTGGAGCGTCCGCGGGGTCTGGCCCATGACACCGCCTTTCGGGCTGCTCGCCGTCGGCGGCGTTGAGCAGCGTGGACATCGCGCACCTAGGGTCACCCAGTGTTCAGCGCGGCGCAACCAGGATCGCCACCAACTACCTCGCATGACCCTCGGGCCAAGAGGCGCGCCGCATGCGGACAACCCCTTCGTCCGCATGCCCAGCATTCACGACAGCGGCGCCGAGGGCGAGTGTGAGGAGAACGGGGCGCGACCACTCGTCAGATCCGCCCTGGTTCTTCACGACCCTGGGAGGTGCCAGTGGAGCACGAAGTAGTTCCATCCGCCCTGATCGTGACGGGTGCCGGGCGGGGTATCGGACTCGCCACCGTGCGAGCGACCATGAGCAAGGGCCTTCATGTGTACGGGTTGGATGTTCACGTGCCCGCAGACGTTCCGCGCGGAGACCAGGGCCCCTCCTGGCATGACGTCGATGTCGCGGACGAGCAGCAGGTGCAGTCGTTCTTCGCCAATCACGTCAAGCCGGGTTCGGTGGGTGGGTTGGTGAACTGTGCGGGAGCGGTGGAGCGTACCTCGATCATCGACGCAGGCATCGCGGAGTGGGAGCGGATGCTCGCGGTCAATCTGAGTTCGGCTTTCCTGGTGATCCGTGAGTTCGTCGCGTATGCCGCCGCTCCTGCCGCCATCGTCAACGTCAGTTCCGTCAACGCCCACTACGGGCACCCGGAGCGACTCGGGTACGCGGTGGCCAAAGGTGGCGTCGAGGCGCTCACCCGAGCGACCGCCCGACAACTGGCCGATCGAGGCATCCGCGTCAACACCGTCGTGCCGGGTGCGATCGCCACACAGATGACCCCCGACAAGGCCGCCGGTCACCGCTGCCTTCCCAGGCGCTGCGGTGAACCGGAGGAGGTGGCGGACACGATCATGTTCCTGCTGTCACCGGAGGCGTCGTACATCACCGGCAGCACGCTGCACGTCGACGGAGGACTGGGGCTGCGATGACGACTACCCACGGCGGCATCACCGAGATCGACTACGCAGCGATGATCCGCGCCCTGAACCAGGTCCACTACGCGGGGGAGACGTCGTTCTACAACAACGCACCGCTGCGCCCCTGCGAGGAGGCGCTCTACGACCGGCTCGGTGTGGGGGCGCGAATCCTCGATGTGGGATGCGGTGCAGGTCGCGTCACCCGGGCGATAACCGCACTGGGCGGCGACATCGTCGGCGTCGACATCAACGACGCGGCCCTGGCCGTTGCCCAAGCAGCGTGCCCGAACGGCACCTTCGTGCACGGCAGCATGAACGCCCTGCCACTACCGACGGACAATTTCGACCAGGTGTGGTGCCTGCGCTTCTCCTTCAACGCGCTGGCAACCGAGGCCGAACGGGTGGAGACCCTGCACGAGATGTGGCGGGTGTGTGCCCCGGGAGGCACCGTCCTGGTGGAGACGTTCAACTGGCACTACGCCGGCCGGCTCGGGCTTGTGCGTATCGCCAATCTGCTGGACCTGGCCGCCCGCGCCGCGCGATGGCGGGGGCAGCGTCGCAGCGGCTCACGGCCCCTGCCAGCGCGCGACATCATCTACCTCGCCAACAAGACCAGCGGAGCCGCGCCCGGCTACGCCCACCTCACCACCGCCCATGAGTTGTACCTCCTCACAGCGGCGTGCGGGATCCGGCAGTACGCGACCGTGACATCGGAGGAGGGTGTCCTGTCGACCCCCGCGCTCCCGGTACGCGGCAGACACCGCCGGTACTCGATGTGGCTTGTCCTCCGTAAGCCCGAGGAGCGGTCATGAGCTTGTTGAGAGTCGACAACCGCACGCTGGACATCCGGGTCGCTGGGTCGGCACCACGCTGCCTGCGGCGCTTTGTCGCCCGACTCGCTGGCACAGAACTGCCGACCATACCCACCGGGCAGGGCATGCAGGTACGTGGTGGGCGCCGAACCCGGCTGACCGTCGACGTCAATAGAGGTGAGGTCCTCCTGGAACTGGCTGCGGAGCTGGCTGGCGATCCCGCCACGTTGGAGATCGGGCTGCTCCAGGCCGCAGCACGTTCCTTGGCCGTCATGGGGGACGGCGAACTGGCGCTCCTGCACGGGAGTGCGGTGACCGCAAACGGCGGACGGTCGGCCATAGCGGTGCTGGACGGTGGACGCGGGCAGGGCAAGACATCACTCGCGCTGGGCGTCGCCGCTCACGAAGGCAGCCTGTTGGTCGACGAGTTCACCTTCGCTGCCTTCCCCTGCGGTCAGCCCTGTGTGGTGCCGATGCCCACCCTGCCCTGGCATGTTCGCGCCGACATGGCACCGCTGCTGGCACCTCACGCCACCGAACGGCTCCTCTACGCGGTAGATCTCCCCGCCCCCACCACCGCCGGAAACCGCCCGCTGCCGCTGAGCCTCATCGTCATTCCGGATCAAGGCCTTGCGCCGGGCGAACTGCGCGAGACGCCTGCTCCATCAGCCCGCGATCTGGTGCGCGTGGCGGTGACCGACCACGAGGCGAAGCTACGCGATCCGACTCTGGACCACGTCTCGATCTTTTCCTCGGCTGACGAGGTCACCATCAGGGGCAGCCTTCCCGCATTCAACTTCGGAGAGAAGGCGCTTGACGCACTGGCCGCTGTACCGGTCGTCCGCGTCGGCATCGGCAAACCAGATGATTTACCCACCAGCGTTGCCGCGGTGATCCGTCGGATAAGAGGAAATTCGTGATGCGGCAGCTAGCCGCGCCATCGATACTCCTCCTCGCAGGCACTAGCGAGGCCGGAAAGTCGAGCGCGGGCGAGTACTTGGCCGCCCTTGGCGCCCGCCGCGTCAAGATCAGAACGATCCTTGTGCAACTTACCTCGGGTCGACAGGCCTACCACGAGGGCGTGGAGACGCGGGAAGGCTTCGGGTACGACGAGTTCGTCTCGAAACTCCTCGAACTCTCCGACCGCGGCGAGACACCCTTGGCAGTCGAGAGCTTCATCGACGCCGCTTTGGCTATGACTGTAAAGCGCACGTGGCCGGCGCCATGCTCGATCATCTTCATCACGGCACCAGAACCCGTCCGCGTCAAACGCCTCGCGCAGGCCAGAGGGCTGACTGCCGACGAGGCCCGACGCATCATCCGACGCAAAGACGAGCGGAAACGCGTCCATGAACAGCTTCCGGCCTGGCGCGCAATTACCGATCATTGGGTCGACAACACTGCCAACATCATCACCTTCAGGGCTCGTCTCCGCGACGTGTTCCAGACCATGCAGACAACCTCAGGAGGCCTCCAGCCATGACCCGTCGATACGCCTCCGCCGGTGCCGTCGTCGCGACCGACGACCTCAGGTCTCCGGAAGTCCTGCTCCTGGATCAGGTCCGGAAGACCGGCGAACGACAGACCGTCGCCCCGAAAGGCCGACTCGAGCCGGGCGAGGCCCCGCTTCTCGCCGCCAAGAGGGAGGTGGCCGAGGAAGCCGGCCTCAGCAGGACGTACTACAGCGCATATCTCGGACAGGAGGCCTACACGTTCACCGACAACGACGGCACGCCAGCGGCAAAGATCGTGGACTGGTTCCTCTTCACCACATCCACCACCGCCACGACGCCGGCCCGAGACGAAGGCTTCGTCCAGGCCCGCTGGCTCGAGACTTCCGCCGCCCGGCAGGCCGCCAGCCATCCCCAGTTCCAGCAGGTGCTGGATCGTGCCCTTGCCGTCATCACCTGGCGTGCCGCTCATCCCTTGCCCTTCAGCCGGGAGCTCAGTTTCCTGGTCAACCAGGTAGCGGCAGAGGCCCAGGCCGTCATCGCCGGACATCCGGATGCCGGGGTGGGGCTGTGCGGATCCGCCGCACGAGGAGACTTCGTCAAGGGCTGGAGCGATGTCGACTTCATCGCTTGGAACCTGCCCCCCACGTCGGCCGCCGCCACGTCGCTCTACGAGATCGTCAGTGAAGCGGCCCGACGCCACGGTTCTCGAGCGTCACTGCACCTCGCGGACAACCATGGGGGCGACGCCCGTCGCCTCGGTCCGCTCTACGACATGAAGATGCGGATGGTGCTGCGCCGCGTAGGGCTTGACACTGCCGTGATCGCAGGTGCCGCCGCCCCTACGCCGGCCGTCGCCTCAGAGTTGACCGATCTCGCTGGTGACGTTGCCATGCTGCACGAGTTCGCCGTCGCCCGTCTGGCCGCGAGCCACCACACAGAATCGGAGCGCGAGGACGCCACACGCCGGGTGTTGTCGGTGCTGTCGAGTGCCGGTCGGCTGCTTGTCGCACACCGAGCGCCAGAGGTAGGCCTGCGGCTTCCCGAGGTGGTCGAGGCGCTGCGCGACTGGCCGGACACCGAACTCAGATCGCTCCTTGAAGACTACGACGCCTACCGCCGTACAGGCGCAGACGACATAGCACAGGCCGAACTGCTCGCCGCACGGGTGCCAAGTGCGCTCGTGGCCGTGAGGAGCATGCTCGAAGAGTCGGCATCCCTATGATCATTTTCATCGACGGGATCGATGGTAGCGGGAAGACGACTCTCATCAGACACCTTGCCACCGGCCTGAACCGCAGTGGCACTGAAGCAGTCGTCTCCAGCCCACTGTGGCGTTACCTCCCCACGATCGCCGCGCCGGAACAGTTCGCCTCCTGGGTCGTCAATACCACAGGTATGGACGTTGCAGAGGCGCTCATCGGGGCAATGATTGATCGTCTCGATGATCTACGCGACCTGAGCGTCGCACAAGACCGCGTGCACCTGGTTGATCGCGGGCCGAAGACCGTCTACGCATCCGCCCGCGCCCACGCCCACGAACGACACACGGCATTCGAACCTCTTCGGGAAAATCTGGCCGCCTCGGTCCGAGCACTCACCAACGTCCAACCCTGCGTGGCGATCGAACTTGGCGAGGGCGAGAAGGCGCTCCAGACGGCCCTTCCGCGCCTCACATCGTCTCAGACCGTGACGCCCGGATACCTGGGATATTTGCAAGCATTCGCCGCCGAGATGCATATCTCTGGCGACTGGCCGGGCCTGCCAACAAAACGACTTGACGTTTCCATGTCGGCCGAATCCAATTTCGTGGCGGTCATCGATTCACTCTGCCTCGCGCCGCTCACGAACGGCCGTGCGGACGTAGGGGCAGCAGTGCCCGCAAGCGGACGAGACCCCAAGGCATGAGCCACCGCATACCTGCCAACGTCCCACCACCGCACCGCCGCTGACTGCGACCACGTCGGCGGCCGGTTCGACCTGGTCGCGCCACCGCGCCTGCTACGTCGCAGACGGCGGGAAGCAGACGACGCGGGACGTCGTGCGCTGGCATCGCGACGACGATTCCGCAGCGAACCAACCAGCGAACACCAGCAGGCAACCCCTCACCCGCGATCACCAAACACCCAACCACGGAAGCCCTCATGCCCCGCACCCCGATCAGTCTGATCTCCACCGACGCCATCACCCGCGTCGGCTTGGTCAGTCAGCTCCGCCCCCGCCCAGAGGTACTGCTACTCGACGAGGCCGAAGCCGACCAAGCCGAGGTGACGCTCGTCGTCTGCGACAGCATCAACGAACCAACCCTGCGAACCCTACGCACGCTGCGCCGCCGGACGGCGGCCCCCGCACTCGTACTGGTGGTCACCCACGTCGACGACGCCGGGCTGATCACCGCCGCCCAACACGGCATCGCCGGAATCATCCGCCGCTGCGAAGCCGACGCGGACCGCCTCATCACGGTCATCCGCGCCGCCGCAGACGGCGACGGCAGCCTCCCACCAGACCTACTCGGCCGACTACTCCACCACGTCGCAGCGCTGCAACGAGACCTGCTCACGCCGCGCGGCCTGACCATCACCGGACTACGCGACCGCGAAATCGAGGTACTGCGGCTCCTCGCCGACGGCTTCAACACCGCCGAAATCGCCGCCAAGCTCTCCTACTCCCCACGGACGATCAAGACCATCCTCCACGACCTGACCAACCGCTTCCACCTCCGCAACCGCTGCCACGCCGTGGCGTACGCGCTGCGCAACGGCCTCATCTGACACCGCCATGACCCAGCGGCAAATCGCCGGGCAGCGAATCGCCTGCCACTGCTCAACCGAACGCCGGCCCGCCTCGGCCTCGTGCCTGAGCCGGCGCCTGAAGCTTAAGGGGGAGTACCGCCGCCGGCCGCTCCTGCCGGCTGGCGACCCCTGAGCGGGGGCAGACGGCACCATCATGTTCGATGATGTGCGCGGTGTGTGCTCTCTAGCGGATGCCAACCCGGGTCAACCCGTGCCAACGCGGGTCACCCCGGCCGACCGCCGGTCGCAAACCCGGGTTCGTGTGCTCCGGGTGTGGTCCTGGGCTGGGACAACGGCGGTCCGGGGAACGTGGGTGAACGCGGGCCACTCCCTGCCACCCCAGGTGAACCCCCAGGTCGCTAGACTGGGTCCTCGCGCCCTCGTAGCTCAGGGGATAGAGCATCGGTTTCCTAAACCGTGTGTCGCAGGTTCGAATCCTGCCGGGGGCACATCAATACGCAGCTGAAACGCCATCTGAGCTGGCAATACACACGGCCTTCAATTAGAACAGGTGTGCAGCCGTAGGTCACCGGAAGCCGCCGTTTGTCGCCGGTCGCGGAACAGGCGCGGAATGACCTTGAAGCCATCTGCCCAGGTCAGCCGACATGAACGGGGCAAGATCCGGAACGGCGACCATCATGCGGGCCACGCCACCCCGGTCAGCGCCTCAGCGATCCTGTCGTTGACAGTGGCCTCCGCACCGTCGATGCACTTGGCATAGACCTTCAGCAGTACGTCCACGGAGTGCCCGGCCCGGTCGGCTACCTCGGTTGCCGGCACACCAGCGTTGAGCCACAGCGACACGGCAGCGTGCCGCAGGTCGTACGGCCGACCGGCGAGCGGAGAGTCAACCTGGCGCGGCGTCAACGCCAGCCGGCGCGCCTCATCCCAGACGCGCGAGTACGTCGAGGCCGCTACGACGTTGCCCCGCTCGCTCTGAAACAGCCGGCCCTCCTTCGCGACCCCGAACCGCTTGATGTGTGCGCGCAGGATCGCCACGAGCGCGGGCGGGATCGGCACGCTACGCGGCTCATCCTCGGCGCGGTGCTTCAGCCCTCGATCGTCGTGAACCTCGCCGCTGTCGGTCCACCGCTTGCCCGCCTGGGGTCGACTCTTGGCCAGCGTCAGCCGACCCCATCCGGTCTCGGGTAGGTCGCAGTCCTGCTCTCGCAGCGCCAACGCCTCTGCCGGACGAAGCGCGGCAAAGTACAGGCAGGCGAAGAACGCCACCAGGCGCTCACCGCGCTTGGCCTTCCGTCCCCGCTGGCCGACATAGGTGACAGCGATCAGCAGTTCCAGCGCCTGGCGCTGGTTGACGACCACCCGGCGATCGACGACCTCGGCAATCTTCTTCCGCTGCGACCGCACCCGAAGCTTGTCGATCGGGTTGAACTCCAACTCTTCCAGCTCGACCGCGTACTGAAGCGCGTTGTAGAACACCGACCGCTTCCGACGCGCGGTGGTCGCGGCGGCTGGCTTGCCGTCGAGCTTCACCACCAGGACGTCGAGCGCACTCCGAACGGTCCCCGCTTCCCGGAGGTCAGGCAGCGGCAGGGAAGCGTGGCGCAGCCAGCGCACCGCGTCAGCGATGTCCGGCGGCATGTCCAGGCCACGAGCCGGCGGCGGCAGCACATGGTTACGCAGCGCTTGGCGAAGCAGCTCGACCGGCGGCCGTCCGGTGGCGTCCTTCACGAGTGCCGCTGTAACGGCGGCGAGCGCTTCGGTCATGCTGTCGCGGGACTTGGCCGCAGCGCCCGCCCACTTCATGTCGACGTACTTCTTGGCGAAGTCCAACCAGGTTGTGGCCGCCGGGGTTTCCGTCAGCGAGTCCGGTAGCCCGGTGTCCGTGTCGAAAGCCTCGCCCTGGTTGGCTGCCTGCATCAGATCGGAGCGGAAGCTGTCGGCCAAGGCCCGGGTGACGAACGTGCGGGACTTCTCGCGGCCAGCCACCACCCACCGGACGGTGTACGACCGCTTGGCCTTCTTCGACCCGCCAGGCGCGGCAGTGTTGGCTTTGATCGCCCAGATGCGGACGCGACGGGACTTCACGCCGCCACCTCGCGCCGCTGCTCCAGCCAGATCCGGAGGTCTTTCCTCGAAATCCGAAGCTCTCCGTTGGGAAGCCGGATGCAGGCCGGGGCGATACCGAGTTCACGCCACCGGTAGAACGTCCGGCGGGACACGTTGTTGAGCGCGGCGAGCACCTCCGGAACCGTCATCAGGTCGTCATCCACGGTCGGGTCCTTCCTCCTGTCGAATCAAGCGGCGACCGGCGTGGAGCCGGCCGGGGTTGTGCCGAGTTCGTGGGCGATTTCCTCGCGGCCGGTGACGTGCCGCTCGCGAGCGAGGGCGGCGGCGGTGTTGGCGAGGAGCGCGTCACCGGTGGTGTGCCAGCCGACGCCGGCGAAGGTGAGGGTGCCGACGATGAGGGTGGTGTCGTCGAGGTGGTCGACGGCGTGGATGGGTTCGCCGGCGCCCTGGTCGTGGTCCTCGCTGCGGCGGTAGGTGACGCGGGTGTCGCGCAGGAGTTGGAAGGTGACGGAGTAGCGGCGGGCTTTGGTGAGGAAGTGGCCGCCGAAGCCGAGCATGTGCGCCCACCGCCGCAGCCGGGTGTACGGGTTGGTGTCGGCCGGTTTCGCCGGTTGGGCGTCAAGGTTGGCTTGACGGTGGGCGACGCAGACGGGGCAGCCGGCGTAGCGGGTGTGGGTGCCGCAGTCGGGGCACTCCCACGGGGCGACGAAGCCGGGCGCGGGCCGTTGGTCGCGGGGCCGCTGGGACAGCGGGGCGGGTGTGTCGGTGGGTCGGCCGAGTCGCCAGCAGGCGTCGATGAGGCGGGCGGTGTGGTCGCCGTCGGGGTCGGCGTAGTCGCCGATGGTGTCGGCGGTGAGCCTGACGGAGCGGTGGCCGGTTACCTCGGTGCTCTTGGTGGCGTACTTGGCAAGGTATCCGGCGACCATGCTGTCGGTGACCTCACCACGGCCGGTCAGCGAGATGGGGCGGATCTCGGCTTGGTCGCCCCAGGTGATGGGCCAGCCCTGGGGCCGGTCGGGGTGGCCGGGGGTGGTGAAGGTGACCTGTTCGGCGGCGGCGTGGAGCGCGTCGACGAGGTCGGCGGCGGTGAAGCTGGCGGGTGGGGGGATGACGGCGGTCGGGTTGGTGGGGTCGACGCCGTCCAGGCGCACCAGGGCGTGGAAGTGGACGGCTCCGCGTGCCTGGAATTCGGCGGCTTTGCCGTGGGAGAGCCGGACCGGCGACACGGTGCGTGTCTTGCCGGAGGGGGTGGCGACCTGGACGCGGGGGATGCCGCGGCGGCGGGCGAGTTTGGCGAGGTGGCGTTCCGCGGCTTGCTTGGTGCGGTGCCACAGCTCCCCGGAGAAGAGGTTCCACACGACCTGGTGGTCGTGGTCGTAGCAGTCCAGGCACAGCGGTTGCCCGAGCAGGGCGTCATCGGGTTCGTGTCTGGCCCAGCAGACGGCGGGTTGGCCGTGCTCGCACTGGCCGGTGTCGCGGCGGGCGTGGCAGGGGTCGGGTCGGCAGTCGCAGCGGCGGCGATCAGCGCAGGTGTGCCTCTTGACCACCCGGGCGTGAACCGGCCCAAACGACGGCGCGGTGAAGGTGGGAAACACGGCCGGGTGCCGGGACACGGTTTCGGGGACGCCCTTGCCGCCGATGAGGCCGGCGCGCAGCAGTTGGTAGGCGTCGCGTTGGTAGACGGTGGCGCAGGCGGGGCAGACGGTGGCGCGGCGGTTGCCGCACGCCTTGTAGATGGCGGCGTCGGGCATGGCGTCGGTGTGCCGCTGGTCGAGGATGCGTCCGGTGGTCGGTTCGACGGTGAGGAGCTGGCCGGCGAGGCGGATGGGTCGGGTGCAGCCGGCTGCGGCCCGGATGTGGTCGAGCCAGCCGAAGTAGTCGGGTTGGGTGGCGCGTTGGAACGCGGAGCCGGCGGCGGTGTAGGCGTAGACGGGGGTGGTGGTGTCGGCGTTCGAGCCCACACCCCGGGCCAGAGCGGTCCGGGGTGTGAGGTCCAGCGTCGACGCCATCAGGCGGCCACCTCGGGCCGGTCGGTGATGGAGTGCTGGGTGACGATGGTCCGGCAGGCTCCGCACTGGCGGTCGGCCGGTTCGTGCCGGTGGCACGCGATGGTGGTGGTCACCTGGCCGCAGCGGATGGTGACCGGGGTCCGGCAGGGGCCGCCGGGGATGACGTGGATGACGGTGCGTCGGGTGTCGTAGGGGTGCGGCTCGTTCGGGTAGGCGGGGCAGGTGTGGGTGACCTGCTCGATGTCGACGACGTGGATGGTCATCGGGCACCACCGGCCACGGGGGTGCCGTTCACGGGGGTGTGGCCGCCGAGGGTGTGCAGCAGTTCCCGGGCGATGTCCGGGGTGACCGACAGCAGAGCGGCCAACTCATCGGTGGTGATGGGCCGGCCGGTGCTCTGCTCGTGTCGGCCGATGACGAAGCGGGCGGTGGGTACCAGGTGCGCGGGCACCTCGGGTCGGGCGATGGGTAGCGAGTTGATGGGTGCCTCGATGGCGGCCGGCGCAGCCGGCGGAGTGTCGACGGTCGGGGTCGAGGCCGGCGGGATGTCGGCAGCCGGCGGCTCGTCGACGAGCTGGGCGACGCCAGCGGTGGTGTCGGTGGGTTTGGTGGTGGGCTCGTTCGTGGTCGCCAGGTCGCGGGCGGCGGTGAGCAGGGCGGCGGCTTCGGCTTGGATGGCGGCGAAGTCGGGTCGGATGCGTCCGGCGACGAGTTCGACGCCGATGACGAGGACGACGACCAGGGCGAAGACCAGCCGGAGGCCGAGGCTGCCGGGGGAGGCGAAATTGATGGTGGCCGAGAGCAGCGCGGCGGCGGCGAACACGACCAGTGCTCCGCGCTTGGCGTCGCGGGCGATGCCGGAGGTGCGGACGACGGTGAGCATGGACACCATGGCGGCGTCGAAGATCAGCGGCACCAGGTAGGCGAAGTAGCCGGCGTTCTGGGTCCACAGGTAGTGGCCCTGGTGCAGGTAGCTGGTTGCGAGTGCGCCGAGCAGGACGAAGCGGTTGTAGCGCTTGATGGAGCCGATCGCCTTGAGCATGGCCGGGACGGCGTTGCGGGCGTACTCGGCGGCGAACTGTTCGGTGACCGTGGCCGGGTCAGTGCTCGACATGGGGAGTCACCTCCGGGGCCGGGATCGAGTCGAGGGGGATGAGGTCGACCACGCCGGAGCAGTGGGCGCACATGATCGGGGCCAGGCCCTGGGCGGCGAGCTGCTGCCGGAAGCAGGGCAGGCAGGTGAAGTCGGCCGGGAACAGGCCCTCGCCCTCGCAGAGGGCGCAGCGGCCGAGGCAGGCGGGGCAGGGCTTGTAGACCGGGCCGAGAACGTCGTGGATGCCGGCAGGGCTGCTGCCCTCGATGCACCACAGGCACGGGTCAGACAGGTGGAAAGTCACGACGGACTCCCTTCGTGGCAGTCGAAGCAGCAGCCGTAGCGGCGGGGGATGTAGTAGGGCTGCACCAGCCCACAGAGGCGGCAGGTACGGCGAGCCCGAAGGGCTTTGGCGATGGCGGCCCGCTGGGCCGGAGTGGCAACCCGCTTCGGGGCGGCCAGGTCCAGGCGGTAGAGGTAGGCGACGCGCTTACCGCGACGCCACAAGATCTGAGCGACCGGGTCATGACCACCGGGACGAAGGCCAGCGGCGCGCAGCTGCCGGCGGGTGGCCAGGCCCTCCGGGGCCATCCGGTAGGCGAAGGTGTCGAACCCGGTCGCGTCGTAGGTGACGGTCATGACTGGCCTCCCCAGCGCTGCTGGGCGGCCTGCTTGGAGATGCCAAGCCGGGAGCCGATCTCGGCCCACGAGTAGCCGAAGGCCCGCAGCCCGACGACGGCCTCACCGATCGCGTCATCGATGGACGCGGACAGCGCGACGAGGTCGCGGAGGGCTTCCACGTCACCGGCGGCGACGCGACGGCCGTGGGCGCGGATGATGCGGCGAGCGAACGCGGCGAAGGAGTCGTTCTCGACGACCTCACGCCGCTTCCGGCGAGACGGGGTGTGCGTCAAGGACGCCTTGACGGTGAACATCAGTTCTCGCCCCCCTGGGTGTGGAGGCGGTCCCACTCATCGGCAGCCGCGTCGAGGGCGGTGATGACCTGCTCGGCGGTACGCGCCGGGTCGTCGTTCCACGAGTAGGGCGAGGTGTGCTCGTCGATGACAAAGCCGTCCTCGTCGACGAGGAACAGGGGCTCGTGAGTGTCGAGGTAGTCGACGAGTGCGGCGAGGGTGGCGAGGTAGTCGGCGAGGGCGTCGGGGTCGAGTTGAGCGAAGTGCTCGACTCGGTGGCCGGCGCAGGCGATGCCGATGGCCCCGGCGGCGCAGGCCGGCGGGGTCGGGAAGTCAGAGGGGAAGAGTGCGTTGTAGTAGGTGCCCTGGTGCCAGCCGTGCCGGCGCAGGTAGAGGGCAGCCATCCGCAGCAGGTCGGCCGGGGTGACCGGCGCGAGCGCGGGCGGTTTCTGGGTAGCCTTCATGGCAGCCACGTCCTTTCGGGGCTGTTGGTGGAGGTCGGCAGGACCAGCACTGCTGCCAGGCGAGACCTGGTCCTGTCGGCCGATTTCAGGTGGTGCGCAGCCGCAGGTAGCGGCGCTGTCGGGTGTCGTCTCCGCCCATGGGGCGCGGTGCGGAGAGGTAGACGAGTCGGCCGCTGGCGGAGGCGACCTGGACCATGGCGGCGATGTCCTCGGGACGGCCGACGATCCACAGTTCCGTGTACTGGGCGGCCCGCTGGCTGTTGGCCTTGGCGTAGGTGCGCTCGCGGGTGGTCATGCCGCCATCTCCCACTCAGTGGGGTTGAGGCTCGGGTTGCCGGCCGGGGTCGGCCGGCGGGTCCAGGCGGCGTAGTCGGCGATGTTGTAGATGTCGGTGTCGGTGAGGTAGGCGGCCTTGATGCGGCGGGGAACGCCGCCTTCGGCCAGGAGGTAGGCCGCGCCCTGGTTGGTGGGCGAGATGTCGGAGGCGGTGTAGCCCTGCTCGGCCCAGCCCTGGCCGAGGATGATGTTGGAGCTGTTCAACGAGGTGCAGCGGAACGCGGCCCGGTAGCCGAACAGGTCCCGCAGGCTGGCGGGGATGATGTCCCACGACGGCCGCTGGGTGGCGGCCACGACGGGCATGCCGCAGGCCCGGCCGAGGGAGACGAGCCCGCGCAGCAGCGACGAGAACTCCTCCTGCTGGGGCTTGGTGCCCAGCACCGTGGAGAACATGGCGAGTTCGTCGATGATGGTGACGATGACCGACATGCCGTCGCCGGGGGCGAGCTTGCGGCGCCGGTTGGCCAGCAGCCAGGTGTAGCGGTTGGTGGCCACGACCAGGAGGCGGCGCAGCACCTCGATGCCCTGGTCGATGTCGGGGCCGATGAAGGCGTCGGCGAGGTTGCGCCAGGGGCCGAGTTCGACGAGCTTGGCGTCGAACAGCACGAGGCGGGTGTTGTCGCACAGCGCGCCGTGGCCGCAGATGTTGTTGACCAGGCCGGACTTCCCGCCGCCCGGCTCCCCGGCAATGAGGATGTTGCGGTAGATGACGTCCAGGTAGACGGGCTGGCCGAACTCGTCGATCCCGATGAAGATCGGGTCGAACATCGACAGGCCAGGACCCACCGGCACCCCAGCGGCGGGGGTGGGAATCGTGGTGGTCATGACTGCCCTCCTTGGGCGGAAAAGTGGGCGCGAGAAGCCACACGAACGAGCCGCAATGGCTCCTCGCGTCCCGGGTTGAGTTGGGATCAGATCCAGTCGGAGACGTCGTCCTCAGGGGCCGAGGACGAAGCCGCGGGCTTGCTGCCGTTGGCGGTGGTCGCCGGCGGCTTGCGCGCCGGCTTGCCCTGGGTCGGAAGGGTGATCGTCGGAGCGTCGACGTCCGGCAGGTCCAGGGCGGTGGGCACCGTCAGCGGCGACGCCGAGACGGGCGCGTTGCGGTCGATGGCGTCGACCAGCGGGGAGCCCACGTGGGCGGTCAGCACCTCTCGGCGCTTGATGTCGAACCGCAGATAGGCGGCGTTGTTGTCCGCTGCGCGCTCGATGAGCACGGTGGAGGCGTGACAGGTCACGGCGATCTTGTCGAGGCGGCCTTCCAGGTCCTTGGCCGACAGGCCGGGACGCAGGTAGACCCAGACTCGCTCACCGACCGGCGTGGGACGAGCCCACAGGATCAGCGGCAGGCTGCCGGACTGGTTGGCGATGATGAACTGCGCGAAGCACACCCGCAGCCGGTGCCGCACGATCAGGCACCATGCCCAGGCGATGACCTGGCGGCGGATCACCGGCACGGCGGCCGGGACGCCGACGACCAGGGCGACGACGAGCAGCGTCACCACCGTGGGGGCGTGGCCGGCGAGCTGCACCCAGGCGGTGAGCAGACCAGCCGCGAGGACGATCTCCGTCGCCCACCACCACACCAGCCGCAGTACCGGCCAGATGCGCACGAGCAGCCAGGCCACGGCACCAGTCGGCACGCCGATGAGGGCACCGACGAACAGGGCCACGATCGGGTGCCAGTAGGCGGCGGCCACCACGGCCGCGAGCACACCCACCACGATCGCCGTCAGGATGAACGCCACCTTGGCGTTCCGCGCGGAGGAACGGTGAACCTTGGCCTCGATGACCGTCACCGTTCCGGTTGACCTGCCGGCGAACCGGCGGGGGCTAGACTTGGACACGACGAGTCCTCCCAAGTGCAAGTTGGGATCGGATGAGTTGGACGGCACCGGGGTCGGCAGATGTAGGAGTCAGTACCGACCCCGGGCCAATTCCTGTGTTGCCGCCACCTGTCGTGGCGACCGGACCGGGAACGTAGGAGTCAGGAACACTCCCGGAACCGCATGGGTTGGATCAGCGGACCATCAGGCCGCCTCAGCGAGCCACGGACACCGGCGGCTCACACAGCACGACGTGCGAAGAGACCTACTTGGCCGGAGAACCAGTCTTCGGCTTCAGCGACACCGCCCGGAACGCGACGCCGTTACGCCCGTTGGTCGCCCACGGAATGGCCTCCAACTGCTCGACCGCGAGGAAGTCCCCCACCTTCACGTTCGGCTTCTCACCCGCCGTCGTGATGGTGATGACCTCCCCGCCCGTCTCGTCGAGCACGAAGACCTGGGTGGACCACATGGGCCGGCCCGTGTTCTTCTCGGACTTCTGGTTGCCGTTCTGGTCGTTCTTCGGCTCCGGGTCCTTCGACGCCGTCACCTGCTTGCTCGTGGTGTCCACGTACAGCTTCAAGGCCGTCTCCTGTCTGCTTGGGGCACCGCTTGCCGATGCACTCCGTCGTCATCATGTCTTCATGAAGACGTGGAGACAACGTACGACGCTTCGTTCGGTCGCGTCAAGACTTCATGAAGACCTAAACTGGAGGTCGACGTGAAGGAGTGTGACGACATGGCTAAGTGGGAGCGAATCGCCGCAGAGTGGCGTGAGAAGATACATTCGGGCGAAATCGAGCCGGGAAAGAGGCTGCCAAACGAGCAGCAAATGAAGGCCGACTACGAGGTCAGCCTGCCCGTCGTTCGGCAAGCGCTCGACACGCTCGAAGCAGAAGGTCTGGTCGACCGCCGCCACGGTCGAGGCACCTTCGTTCGAGCACCCCGGCAGCGAGTACGCCGTTCTCCCGAGCGGTATCAGTGGGAGAAGGATCGAGCCCGACTGCCCGAGTCCCAGCGACGCCGCACAGGTGCGACCGAGCGTGACACGGGGTTGACCATGCAAGACCTTGAGTTCTCGGCCGAGTACCGGACCGTCCCGGCAAGCGCCGACCTGGCTCGGCTCTTCGGCGTTCCGGTCGGGGCAAAGATGTTGGAGCGCGTCTACCGCACGAGCTCGCGCAAGGAACGGGTGCCGCTCAGCTTGAACACGTCCTACATGGTCTACGACGTGGTTGCCGAGAACCCCGCGCTGATCGACGCCCACAATGAGCCATGGCCCGGCGGAACTCAGAACCAGCTCTTCACCATCGGCATTGAGCTAGACCGGATCGTTGACGAGATCACCGCACGGCCGCCCTCGGCAGACGAAGCCGAAGCCTTGAAGCTGCCCCCAGGAGTGTCAGTGCTCATCCTTCGCAAGATTTCCATCGACACCAAGGACTGCGTCGTCGAGGTCTCGAACGTTGTACTTCCTGGCGACCGGACCGAGTTCGTCTACACAACGAAGCTCACGCGGTGGTCCGAGTGAAAATCTCCGTCATCACTCCGGTTCACCCGCCGAGCATCCCCTACCTCGCCGACGCCTACGAATCACTCCGATCTCAAGAGCTGCCAGATGGATGGACCTGGGAGTGGCTAGTCCAAGAGGACGGGCGCACCGGCAAGGTCGCAGCCTCCCTGCCCGCTGACCCGCGCGTCCTCAGCGGGACCGGTAAACCAGGCGGTCCAGGAACCGCCCGCAACATGGCCATGGCACGCAGCGACGGCGACCTGTTGCGAGTCTTGGACGCAGACGACCAACTCACACCAGGCGCCCTCGCACGCGAGATCGAGATACTTGCCAGCCGACCCGACGTCGGCTGGACAACATGCAGCGTGCTCGACCTGATGCCCGACGGATCAACGATCGGCTGGCAACACGCCGACCCACCAGGCGGCACCCTCCACCAGGGCGACGTGCTGACCTACTTCCGCACCAACGGCTACCGGCTTCCGATCCACCCAGCGACGCTGTGCATCCGACGCAACCTTGCGCTCGCCCTCGGCGGCTGGATGGCCCTACCCGGAGGAGAAGACACCGGCCTACTGATCGCCGCATCAGTCGTCACCGACGGATACTTCATCGCAGAACCAGGGCTCCTGTACCGCAAGCACCCCGACCAGATCACCGCCCAGAGCGACTGGACTGCGACCGAAGAGTGGCAGCTTCGCATGCAGCTCATTGAGTCACGAGCCGTCGCGTTACAGACGCCCTATCCCGCCGCCAGCGCCTGATCCGGAAGCCGCGGTTGGTCCCGGGCCGAGTAGGCCGGCCGGCCTGCCGGCGAAGTTGTTCAAAGTTTCTGTACGTCTTCAAGGCGGCCCGCAACGGGCCGCACGCGCCGCCGCCTGGGCGCGCGCCGGCCGCTGCCGCTGTCGCTCTGCGGCCGTCACGCCAACGCCCGGCGGCTGGCGCGGAGAGCGGGAAGCCCGGAGGGCCGCCGCAGAACGACAGGCCGTTGACCGTTGGTGTGGTGGGCCGGCAGCCGGCCGGGCCGCGCGGCCACGAGCCCGCGCGGCGTAGGGAAGGGCACGCCGGCAGCGTCGGCGAGCTGGCGGCGGTCGCGGGGTGGCGGTTACTGCGCCTCCGGCGGGGGCGCAACGACTCCAGGATGGCCGGGGCTCCGTCCGCGCGTTGCGGTCCGTGGGTGGTTGCGCAGAGCCATCCCGTCTGCCACCGACCCGGGCAAGCCGAGCAGACCACCGCCCGACCCGCCAGCGTCCGTCCGTGCGTCAAGGTCCGCTTGACGTGGCGGGCCGGGCGGCGGCCCGCTCCCCCGGAGGGCGGGTCGGCGGCAGACGGGATGGAGATACTCGCTCTCGTGTCGTTGTTGTCGATGTACTCCGCTGTCCCGAGAAGCTACTCTTGCTGCATGCCGCAGAGAAAGCAGGCTTCCGCGTCAACCGCCCGGCGGGCGGTCGTTCGGTATGCCAAGAAGGCTGCCGTACGCGAGAAGAGCGTTCTCTTGCGCATGAAGGAACGAGCGGTCCGCGCTCGCGCTAAGGTATCTGAGCTGGAGAAGGGACCTTCCTCTCCCAAGTCAACCTTCAAATCTGATCAAGTACGCCTGCCTGGCTTTGTAGGGATGCTCAAGGACGGGCAACGCGATCTTGCGGCGCGCGCTAAGGACATCGTTCGTGGCGGTCACACCGACAAGTGACCGTTACTCCACATCGACGGTCGGCAGTTGTCGTAGACACCGGCCCCCTGGTCGCCCTGATCAACGCTAACGACGAGCATCATGCAGCTTGTGTTGAGTGGCTAACGAGGGCGCTGGCTCGACGTCGAAAGTTGATCATACCGATGCCGATCGTGACCGAGGTTTGCTACCTCTTGGGAACGACAGCGGGAAGTGATGCGGAGGCCAACTTTCTGGACGAGCTAGCGCGAACGCCAGCAGACTTTCGTCTGTTTTCACCCGGGCGATCCGACTTGGCCCGAATGGCTCGTCTAGTCCGGAAATACGCTGACCTGCCGTTGGGTGCTGCTGACGCTGCCGTGATCGCAACGGCGGAGCGCTTTGAAACCACCGAGATCGCTACGATCGATGATCGAATGGCCAAAGTCGTGCGCCTAAACGACCGTGAGCCCATACTGGCAGTGCCCTGAATCAAGATCCGGAACATGTGCGGAATGATCATGGGTTGGGCCGGCAAGGGGTAGGGCGTAGGCCCAGGTCGCAGGAGGGTATGCGCAGCGAGCGCTACTCCCTTCCTAAACCGTGTGTCGCAGGTTCGAATCCTGCCGGGGGCACCTCGAGGATCAGGCAATTCGCCCCTCTGGCCTGCGGGTAAGCCATCGCACCGTCGATCAGGTGTGCAGCCCACGCCACCCGGAGCCGCTCGTCGGCCACGGCCTGGGAATGCGCGTTCTGGTGACGACGCCGAGCGAGGCAAGAATCCACCGGCCAGTCAGCGGGACGGGCGTCAACTGAGCCAGTTGAGCACCTCGTCAGTGGTGACGACCTCGCCGAACCGGGGCAGGACCACCGTCAGTGCGTGGTCATGCTCCGCCGCCGTCATACCGCTCATCGCGTCGGCCACGAAGATGACTTCGAACCCGTGATCGGACGCGGCGCGCGCAGTCGACTCGACGCCCATCGTCGTGGCAAGGCCGGTCATGGCCACTGAGTGCACGCCGCGCTTGCGCAGTTCGTCGGCCAGGCCCGTGCCGTAGAACGCACCAATGGTCTGCTTCACCACAACGATGTCGCCGGGCTGCGGCTCCATTTCCGGGACGAACCCACTGCCCGGCGGCTGCTCGGCAACGCCCGGCCGATCCACCCGGACCAGCACCACGGTGCCGCCGGTCCGGCGGAACGCTGTCACCAGGCGGCTTGCCCGGGCCACCACGTCGGCCCCCTTGTGGGGACCCATGTCCTGCTCGACGATGCGCGGCATCAGGTCCACGACGATCAACGCGGTGCGTCCGGCGGGGAAGGGCTTGGTAAGGAGTGAAGGCATCGCGTGACCCTAACATTCGGTAGCTGCGGCGCGATGCGGCTTGACGGGGTTGCTACGTACTGCGATGCTACGCCGGACGTAGTAAGTAAGGAGGCCGCCATGGCCGGACTCGCCGACCTCGGCCGGTTCTCCGAACCGGCCCTGCACATCCTGATCAGCCTCGCCGCGGGGCCCAAGCACGGGTACGCCATGCAGGACGACATCGGTGAGCTCACCGGCGCCCGCCCCGGCCCCGGCACGCTCTACGGCGCGATCCGACGCCTGGAGGAGCACGCATACATCGAGGCCCTGCCCGAGCAGGACCGGCGCAAGCCGTACCGGTTGACCGATGCCGGCCGCGCCGCCCTCGGCGCGGAGCTGCAGCGGATGCGGTCCCTCGCCGCGACCGGGCTGCGCCGGCTGGCGGTTGCCTGATGCGCGCCCGGATCATCCGCGCCGTGCTGGCGCTGTATCCGGCCGCGATCCGCGAACGCTACGGCGACGAGATCGCGGAACTGCTCGCCGCCAGCGACACCCCGGTCCGGGACCTGGCCGACACCGCCCGGTGCGCGGTGCACGACCGGCTCACCCGGCGGCCGGGCATGATCACCGTGGCGCAGGCGCGCACCGCCGCGTTCACCGTGATCAAGCTGGTCGTCGCGCCGCTCGCGTTCGGCGTGCTGCTCCTGCTGCTGCTGACCACGGCGGGTCTGCTGGCCGACGCGACCGGGGCGTACGAAGCCGCGCCCTACGGGTACGCGCTGGCCGTGGCGCTCGCCGCGGCCTTGATGTGGTGGTTCGGCCGGTGGATGGCCCGCTCGGAGCCGATCGTCGCGGCCGCTGTCGTGGTCCCGGCGGCGCTCGCGCTGGGCGTCGCGGGCATCTGTGCCGTGCGGCCCGTCGGCGAGGTGCTCGGCGAGGTGCGGGCCGGATCGCTGGCGGCAGTGGCCTGCTGGGCGCTCGGCGCCATCGTGCTCGGCTGGGCGGTGCGCGTCCTGCTGCGCCGGGGTCGCCGCGCCGCTGCCTGGCTCAGCAGCGGGATCGGGGCGCTGCTGCTGCTCGACGCGGTCACCGCCGTGTACGTGTTCACCGCGCTGCCGGCTGAGCGCGCCCCGCGGCACAACGCGCCGCTGTGGTACCTGTCCACGATGAGCTGGTGGGATCCGGGCCTGGTCGACGGCGCGTACCGGCAGCTCGAGGACTCGATCAAGCTGCTGCCGCCGATGCTCACCATGTGCACGGTCTTCCTGCTCGCCGTGGTCGGTGTGAGCGCGCGTCGGACCGCGCCCGGGTCGGCGACCGGGCGGGTGCCGGCATCATGATCCGACCGAGGACGGGTCAGCCGGGCAGGCGGTAGACGGAGACGTGGGAGCGGGACTCCTCGGTGAACTCGGCCCCGGACCAGTCCGCGTGCCGGGACTCCAGCTCGAAGCCGGCCAGCTGGCCCATCAGGTCCAGCTCGGCGGGCCAGATGTAGCGGTGCGGGCTGCGGTACAACCGCGCCTCGCTGCCCTCGCCGAACCGGAAATGGTGCGACACGACCTGCTGGCGCAGCACGTCGTAGGTGTCCAGACCGAGGTAACCGGGTTCGGTGTGCCACACCGTCGCCTGCACGCCCGGGGGCAGCTTGCGCAGCTCGGGCACCCACAGCTCGATGACGAACCGCCCGCCGGGCCGGAGGTGACGGGCCGCGTTGCGGAAGCAGGCGACCTGCTCCGCCTGGTCGAGCAGGTTGGAGACGGTGTTGTAGACCAGGTAGACGAGGTTGTACTCACCGGGCGCCGTGGCGGTGGCCATGTCGCCGACGACGACCGGGACGGTGGCCTCGTCGGCCTTCGTCCGGAGCTGCTCGATCATCGGCAGGGACAGCTCGATCCCGGTGACCGGCACGCCACGCTGCGCCAGCGGGACGGCCACCCGGCCGGTGCCGACGGCGAACTCGAGAGCGCGCCCGCCGCCGGCGAGCGCGGCGAGGCGGTCCACGGTCGGCCCGAGGACCTCCGGTGCGAACATCCCGGTGCCCGGTGTGTCGTAGCGTTGGGCCGCCTCGGCGTCCCAGATCTCGTCCTGGCGCACGGTGCCACGATCGCCGCCGAGGCGGATCCGGTGCAACGGGTTTACCGGTCCAGGCGATGCCGCGGCCGTGCGGGACGGGCCTCCGGAAACCGGCCGATGTCTCCCGGTCCGCGCTGTTAATCTGCGTGCGAGGGGCTGCGCCGGGTGGTCGGCGGCCCCGACCGGGCGCCAGCCCCGGGCCGTCGGGGTGGCAGTGGGTCAGTCGGTACCCTGCTAGTCCTGGCCTGCCCGCGACGACATGGTGGTACTTCGTGAACGATCTTCGAGTGGTGGCGTTCGACCTGGACGACACGCTGGCGGTTTCCAAGTCCCAGGTCGATCGTCGGATGGCGGAACTCCTCGGCCACCTGCTCACCGAGGTGGATGTGCTGGTCATCTCCGGTGGCCGGTTCGAGCAGTTCGTGACGCAGCTGCTGGCCCACCTCGACGTCACCGAGGAGCAGCGCGGCCGGCTGCACCTGATGCCGACCTGCGGCACCCGCTACTACCGCTGGCTGGACGGGGACTGGCGGCAGGTCTACGCCGAGGACCTCAGCGAGGCCGACAAGGCCCGGGTCGTTGCCGCGCTCACCGAGTCGGCGCAGGCGCTGGACCTCTGGGAGCCGAAGCCCTGGGGCGACATCATCGAGGACCGGGGCAGCCAAATCACCTTCTCGGCGCTGGGTCAGTCCGCACCGCCGGCGGCGAAGTACGGCTGGGACCCGGACGGCAGCAAGAAGCAGCGGCTGCGGGACGCGGTCGCCGCGAAGCTGCCCGACCTGGAGGTGCGGGGCGGCGGCTCGACCTCGATCGACGTCACCCGCAAGGGCGTGGACAAGGCGTACGGCATGCGCAAGCTGCTGGAGTGCCTGGACCTGAAGATCGACAACGTGCTCTTCGTCGGTGATCGGCTCGACGTGGGCGGTAACGACTACCCGGTCAAGGCCATGGGCATCCGGTGCGTCGCCGTCACCCGCTGGGAGGAGACCGCCGACTACGTGGAGACCCTCGTCGACGACCTGGTGAAGCTGCGGACCGAGCCGGCCTGACCGCCCCCCGGACCGAGGGACGGCGGCCGGGGGCGGGCGGTTCCGGAACCGGCGGAGGCTGGCGGGATCGGTGTCGATGCGGTAGGAACGCGCTGAGAGCGCTCTCCCGTACCCTCACCGAACAGGCAGGCAGATGAGCTCAATGGACCCCTCCCGCCGCCGTTTCCTCACCGTCACCGCCGCCTCCGCGGCGTCGCTCACCGCCCTCGGCCTGCCGGCGCTGCCGGCCGCCGCCGCGTCCCCGGCCGGCCACGAGCACGGCCACGACGCCGAGCCCGACCTCGGCCCCAACGTCTTCGTGTACGACCCCACCAGCCCGGTCGAGGAGATCCAGTCCACCCTGGACCGGCTCTTCGCCGCCCAGGAGCACAACGAGATGGGCGGCGACCGGTACGCCGTGCTCTTCAAGCCCGGCCGGTACGAGGTGAACGCCCGGCTCGGCTACTACACCACCGTGGCCGGACTCGGCGCGCACCCCGACGACGTGGAGATCCACGGCGCGGTGCGGGTGATCGGCCAGCCCGACCCGAACTCCGAGGCCGGGATCTCCGCCCTGACCAACTTCTGGCGCTCGGCGGAGAACCTGGCCGTCACCCCGACCGACTGGTCGAACCAGTGGGCCGTCTCCCAGGCCTCGCCGATGCGCCGGGTCCACATCAAGGGCATCCTCTGGCTGGAGCCCGGCAACGGCGGCTACTCCAGCGGCGGCTACATCGCCGACTCCAAGGTGGACGGCATCACCATCAACGGCTCCCAGCAGCAGTGGCTGACCCGGGACAGCGAGCTGGGCGGGGACTGGACCAACGGGGTCTGGAACCAGGTCTTCTCCGGGGTGGTCGGCGCGCCCGCGCAGGGCTTCCCCGACCCGCCGTACACCACCCTGCCGACCAGCCCGGTGACCCGGGAGAAGCCGTACCTCTTCGTCGACGGGCAGGGCCGGTGGCGGGTGGCGGTGCCCCGGCTGCGCCGCGACACCGCCGGCACCACCTGGGGCGCCGGCGCGGCACCGGTGCCGTCGCTGCCGTTGACCGACTTCTTCATCGCCCGGCCCACCGACTCCGCGAAGCGGATCAACCAGGAACTCTCCCGGGGCCGGCACCTGCTGCTCACCCCGGGCGTCTACCGACTGGACCGGGCGCTGCGGGTGAAGCACCCGGACACCGTCGTGCTCGGCCTCGGCATGCCCAGCCTCGCCCCGACCACCGGCGACGCCGCCCTGCGGATCGAGGACGTCGACGGGGTACGGATCGCCGGGCTGCTGGTCGACGCCGGGCCGGTCGAGTCCGAGGTGCTGGTCGAGGTCGGCAAGCGGCACAGCCACCGGTCGCACGCGACCAACCCGATCTCCCTCCAGGACGTCTTCTTCCGGATCGGCGGCCCGCAGGTCGGCAGGGCGGTGACCAGCCTGGTGGTGAACAGCCGGCACACCATCATCGACAACATCTGGGCGTGGCGCGGTGACCACGGCAAGCCGGGCACCATCGGCTGGACCGTCAACACCGCCGCCACCGGCGTGGTGGTCAACGGCGACGACGTGACCGCGTACGGGCTCTTCGTCGAGCATTACCAGCGCTGGCAGACCATCTGGACCGGCGAGCGCGGCCGGACCGTCTTCTACCAGAGCGAGCTGCCCTACGACCCGCCGAGCCAGGCCGCCTGGCGCAGCCCCACCGGCAACGGCTGGGCCTCCTACCAGGTCGCCGGTGACGTACGCGAGCACGAGGCCTGGGGGCTCGGCGTCTACTCGTACTTCAATCAGCAGGTGGACATCCGCTGCGACCGGGCGATCGAGGCGCCCCGCCGGGCCGGTGTCCGCTTCCACGACGCGATCACCGTCTTCCTCGACGGCGACGGCGGCATCGAGCGCACCATCAACGAGGCCGGTACCCCGGTCGTCGGCTCCTACGGCACCAGCCCGGTGGTCAGCTACCCCTGACCCGGGCACCCGGCCCGGCCGTGCCGCGATCGCGGGACGGCCGGGCAGCCCCCGTGGCCCGGGACACCCGGGCTCAACCGGGAAGCTGCTCGGCCCGGGTGACCACCTGATCGATCAGGCCGTACTCGCGGGCCTGTTCGGCGGTGAACCAGCGGTCCCGGTCCCAGTCGCGTTGGATCTCGTCCACGGTGCGCCCGCTGTGCCGGGCCGTCAGCTCCTGCATGGTCCGCTTCACGTGCAGCATGTTCTCCGCCTGGATGGTGATGTCGGCGGCCGTGCCGCCCATCCCGCCGGAGGGCTGGTGCATCATGATCCGCGAGTGCGGCAGCGCGAAGCGTTTCCCGGCCGCGCCCGCGCAGAGCAGGAACTGACCCATCGAGCCGGCCAGCCCGAGCGCCAGGGTCGCGACGTCGTTCTTCACGTACCGCATGGTGTCGTAGACCGCCATCCCGGCGCTGACCGAGCCGCCCGGCGAGTTGATGTAGAGGAAGATGTCCCGCTCCGGATCCTCGGCCGCCAGCAGCAGGATCTGCGCGCAGATCTGGTTGGCCGAGGCGTCGGTGACCTCGGTGCCGAGAAAGATGATGCGTTCGGCGAGCAGCTTCTCGAAGACCCGGTCGCCGAGGGCCGGCTGTCCCTCGTCCAGCATCCAGATGCCGTACCCCATGACCTGACCCCCTCCATGCGCCGGCCGGGCGGGACCGCCCGGGACACCGGCGGTCTCCAGCCTGCGGCGGGCGGAGGTGGGCGGCCCAGCATTTCTGCCGGCGGCAGATCCGCCGTCGGCAGAACGGCTCAGCCGGCCGGCGCGGCCGCCCCGGCCGTCGCGGTCGCGAAGTCGACGCCCCCGGCCCAGATCGTCTCGTACGCCTGGATCAGCAGTTGGGCCAGCGCTGGGTGCTCGATCAGCAGCGAGGTGCTCGACGCCTCGTCCGCCCGCGGGTCGCGCATCGACATGAGGACCCGGGCGCCGTCGGCGATGCAGAGCCGCATCGGCACCTCGGGCACCAGCCGGGCGCGCTCGCCGGCGCCGACGAACCCCCGGACGTGGGCGACCTTCGCCGGGTCATCGAGCATGGCGTGCTCGTAGACGCAGCGCACGTCACCGCCGGCGCGGGACAGCCGGCGCGCCACCTCCAGGCCGGTCGGGTTCTCCGCCACCAGATACGGCAGCTTGGCGAGGGTGAGCAGTTGGTGCCGAGCGCCGGCCTGGAGCTCGGCGAAGCGCTCGGCGAGCAGCTCCCGGTCGCGGATGACCTCCACATAGTCCAGCGGATCGTCCTCGGCGCGCCCGCGCGTCCACAGCGGAGTGAGCTGGTCGACCAGCTCCGCGCCGGTCCGCTCGCGCCGCTCGTAGGCGCTGCGGTGCACGGCCATCATCCGGTTGACCGCGGCCTCCGGGTCCACGGCCGCGTAGCGCACCACCGGGCCGGGGCGGACCCGGACCAGGCCGCGCTCGCTGAGCGAGTTCAGCACGTCGTAGATCCGCTGCCGGGGTACGCCGGAGGCGCGGGCGAGCTCGGCGGCGGTGTACCGCTCGCGGGTCACCAGGGCGAGGTACGCGCGCGCCGCGTACTGGGTGAGACCCAGCCCGATGAGGGCGTCGACGAGGGGCGTCAGGCCGGTCATGGCACACACCGTAGCTGCCGGGGCAGCGGCACGGGAGATCAATCACAGGCATCGACGGTTGTCAGGGCTTTACCGGTCATCGGCGGCTGTATATCGTCTGCCCCAGTGGGCACCACTGCCGGTGGTGACTACCCGCGCCGAGCCTCACCCCGTCGGGTGGCAGGGCGGCAGCGTGGGCGCGCTGGCTTCCTCCCAGCGTGCCCGGGGCAGGTCCCCTCGGGGGGCCGCAGCCCGGTGCCGGCCGCCTGACCGGCCGGCACCGGGACGCCACAGGGCCGAGCCGTTGCCGGGACGCCACGGGCCGAGCTGGCACCGGGACGCCATGGCCGAGCCGGCATCGGGACGCCACGGCCGAGCCGGCTGGCACCGCAAGGCCGCGGGCCGAGCCCCGCCGGCTGCCGCGTGTCTGGCGCTCCGGTCCGGGTCGGCCCGTGCCGTGCGGTCAGACGCCCGCGGTCCGCCGCCGGATGATCGACCGGCGCGGGCGGCGGCGGGGCGGCGGCGGGAGCAGCCAGAACCGGGTGCCCGCGCCCAGCATGGGCGTGGCGTACCCGCCGGGTCCGCCGGAGGCCGGCCCGAACGACGCCCCGAGCATGCCCCGGGCGCCGAGCAGCGGGGTGCCCAGCCCGCCGGCGGGAGCCGCCGGCCGGCACACCACGTGCGCCGACGGCCGGGAGCGCCGCGACCCGACCTGGAGGCGTATGCCGTCCCGGCCCGCCGGGGCGCGCTCCAGCCGGACCAGGCCCGACCCGGAGGTCACCGGTGCCCGCCGCTCCACCCGGCGCAACTCGTCGCGGGCCTCCTCGAGCAGGTCCGACAGGTGGATGCCGAGGGCGCGGCAGATCGCCGCCAGCACCTCGGACGAGGCCTCCTTGCGCCCGCGCTCGACCTCCGAGAGGTACGGCAGCGAGACCCCGGCCACCTGGGCGACCTCGCGCAGCGTGCGGCCCTGCCGCAGCCGTACCCGGCGCAGCACCCCACCGATCACCCGGCGCAGCAACGACATGCGGGCCTCCTCGCGGTCGTCGTTCGGGGACGCCCCCATCATGCCCCGTCCGGGCCGCCGGCACCGGCCCGGCCGGTCGCGCGCCTGCTGGTCACGCCACCGGCCGGGCCGGCCGGGGTCAGCGCCAGACGACCGCTCGGGAATGCCAGCTCGGCGCGACGTAGGAGACCTCGCCGACGATCGCCCCCTGGTCGTTGACGTTGATCGCGGTGCTGCCGACCGCGCCGTCGGGCAGCGGCAGCAGCTGGGACGAGGCGGACGGGTCCGGCCACATCATCGCCAGTCCGGTGGCCCCGTCGGTGCCGACCACCAGGTCGGAGTCGTTGACCGCCTGGGCGGACGGGGAGGCGGCACTGGTGGCCAGGCGACGCAGGGCCGTACCGTCCCAGAAGAACGAGCTGAACTGGCCCGTCCCGGTCACGCTCGTGCCCACCACGTGGCCCAGGTCGTTCAGTCCGTTGGCGTTACTGGTCGGCCCGCCCAGGGTGCCGAGGGTGCGGGTCACGCCGTTCTGCCAGACGAACGCCTGGTAGTGGTAGGGCCGCGGGTCGTCCCAGGACTGGAAGCCGTAGGTGCCGGCCACCTGGCCCACCTCGTTGACGGCGTACGCGCTCGCTCCGGACGGGACGTCCAGGGTGACGGTGCGGTCGCCGGATTGGACGAACGCGCGCCGGCCGGACGGGTCGTCGACGACGTTGTAGTTGCCGACCACCCGGTCGCCGGCCGTGTCGTACGCGATGGCACCGAACTCGCCGAGCCGGCCGAGGTCCTGGATCCGGCCGTCCACCCAGGCGACGGCGTGGGTGTGCCCGTCCACGTCCTGGCTCATGCCGACGATCCGGCCGCGCTCGTCGACCGCCTCCGCCTGGCTGTTCGGGCCGCCGAGGGTGCCGAGATCCTCGATCTGCCCGTCCACCCAGCGCACCGCGTGCCAGTATCCGGTCGCCCGCCGGGCCGCACCGACCACCACGCCCTGCCCGTTGATGTCCTTCGCGCCGGCGCTCAGGCCATCGAGCGACGGCAGCAGGACCGGGGTGCGGGCGGCGGTCGGCATCGGCGCGGGCGTCGTGGGGGTCGGCGACGAAGGGGTGGTCGGTGGCGTCGTGGGGGTCGGCGACGACGTGGCGGTCGGCGACAGCGTTGGTGCCGCTGTCGGCGACGGCGCGGGTGAGCCGGTGGGCGACGGTGAGCTGGTGGGCTTCGACGGCCGGGGCTTCGGCGAGGCGCCCGGGCGGCCGGCCACCGCGGGCGCGGCGCTGGTCAGCACCATTCCGAGGACCACGGCACCCGTGGCCAGTAACCTGCGGTTGCGCATCCGGCTTCCCCTCGTGACGACGATCGACGCCCCCGAGTGTCGCCGGCCGGCACGGCCACGGATGTGACGAGATCCTTACCGTTGGTGCGGAGGGCGCGGGGAACCTGGCCCGGGAGGCCGCGCGGCGGCGTACCGGCTATCTTGTGCCAGTGCAGGCGACGGCGGCGGAGCGGGACCGACAGTGATCCATTTTCCCGCGCAACGGCGGGGGCCGCTGAGCGCGCTGAGTCTGCGCCTGCTCGCCGCCCTGGGCCTGGTGTTCGCCGTGGTGTTCGTGGTCTGGCTCGACCGGGACGGCTACCGCGACGTCAACGAGGACGGGCTCACCGTGCTCGACTGCTTCTACTACGCGGTGGTGTCGCTCTCCACCACCGGGTACGGCGACATCACCCCGTCCGCTCAGTCGGCGCGCCTGGTCAACGTCCTCTTCGTGACCCCGGCCCGGGTGCTCTTCCTGATCATCCTGGTCGGCACCACGCTGGAAGTTCTGACCGAGCAGTACCGGACCGGCCGTCGCCTGTCGCACTGGAGGAGGACCGTGAAGGACCACGTGATCATCTGCGGCTACGGCACCAAGGGTCGCAGCGCGGTCTCCGCCCTGTTGGAGAACGGGGCGGACAAGTCCAAGATCGTGGTGGTGGAGCGGAGCGGTCCCGCGCTGCGGCAGGCCACCTCGGCCGGCCTGGTCGCGATCGAGGGCTCGGCCACCCGCTCGTCGGTGCTGGAGCAGGCCCACGTCCGGACCGCCAAGTCGGTGATCATCGCGACCGACAGTGACGACGCCTCCGTGCTGGTGGCGCTGACCGTCCGCCAACTCACCGCCGGCCAGGTGCGGATCATCGCGGCCGCCCGGGAGGCGGAGAACGCGCCCCTGCTCAAGCAGAGCGGCGCGCACCACGTGATCGTCTCCTCGGCGACCGCCGGCCGGCTGCTCGGCCTCTCCACCTCCGCCCCGCCGCTGATCGACGTGGTGGAGGACCTGCTCACCCCCGGGCAGGGCATGGCGCTGGCCATGCGGTCCGCCGAGCGCAGCGAGGTGGGCAAGTCGCCCCGGGAGTTGGAGTCGCTGGTCATCGCGCTGGTCCGCCGGGGCAAGGTGGTCACGCTGAACGACCGGGCGGCCGCGGTGATCGAGACCGGCGACATGCTGGTGCACGTCCGCGACGACCGCCCGCACTCGGCCACGGTCAGCTGACCGGGCCCGGTCGGCGCCGCTGGGGCCCCTCATCGCGTCGGTGCCTGCGCCGGCCCTCATCGCGTCGACGCCCCTCAGCAGGCGGTGTCCGGTTCCCCGCCGTCCGTCATGGCGTCGGTGCAGGTGACCGGGGCGCCGCTGGCGGCGCGCCGGAGCAACTCGTAGAGCGTGTCGCGCTCGGCCGGTTCCAGGGCGCCGAGCACCTCGGCCTCGGCGGCGGCGAGGGCGCATTCCGCCTCCCGGAGGCGTTTTCCGCCGGTTTCGGTGAGGTGTACCACGTGCCGGCGCCGGTCGGCCGCTGAGCGCCGCCGCTCCACCAGGTCCGCCGCCTCCAGGTCGTTGAGCAGGCCGACCACGTTCGTGCCGTCGATCTGCAACGTGCTGGCCAGGCCCTGCTGGCTGATGTCCCCGGCGTCGCGCAGCACGGTGAGCGCGACGAGATGCCGGGGCCGCAGGCCGAGCGGTGCGAGCACCGACTCCGACCGCAGCCGCATCCGCCGGGCCAGGTGGTCCAGGAGCGCCCCGGAGCGGCGCTCCGACTCGTCGACCGGCACGGCAGGCATGTGACCCAGTTTACCGAGCCAGCGGAAGATCTGCCTGCTATAAATAGTTCGTGCTTCACAAACGATCCTTGGAGGGTTAGCCAAATGGCACAGCTGTTGCACATCGACTCGAGCATCCGGGGCGAGCACTCGATCAGCCGGCGGCTCACCGCCCGAGCCGCCGCGGCCTGGCGCGCCGCCCATCCCGGCGGCACCGTGACCTACCGGGATCTGGGCCGGAACCCGCTGCCCCACCTGGACGAGGCCGGCGGCCTCGCCCGGATGGTGCCGGCGGAGCAGCACAGTCCGGAACAGCGCGCGTCGTGGGCGCTCTCCGAGGAACTGGTGGCCGAGGTGAAGCGGGCCGACACCGTCCTGCTCGGGCTGCCGCTCTACAACTACGGGGCGCCCAGCAGCGTGAAGACGTGGGTGGACCACCTCATCGCGCCGGGCATCGCGTACGACCCGGTCACCAACGCCGGTCTGCTGGGCGACCGGGAGTTCATCGTGCTGGCCAGCCGGGGCGGCGGCTACGGCCCGGGCACGCCGCGTGCGGGCTGGGACCACGCCGAGCCCTGGCTGCCGCACGGCCTCTCGCTGACCGGGATCCAGCCGCGCTTCATCACCGCCGAGCTGACGCTGGCTCCGGTGAACCCGGCCATGGCCGAGCTGATCCCGCTGCACGAGGCGAGCCTGGCCACCGCGGAGCGGGAGATCGACGAGCTCTGGGTGCCCGCCTCGGCCGCGGCCTGACCAGGGCCGTCCGAGAGACCGAGAGGGTGGCGCTCCGTTCGGAGCGCCACCCTCTCGCGGTCAGTACCGACCGGTCAGAGAATCGTCCAGGTGTCGCCACCGGCGAGCAAACCGGCGAGCTGCTCCTCCGGGGTCTCGCTGACCGCCGCCCGGGCGCTGGCCACCTGCTCCTGCACCACGCTGTCGTACGACGCCCGCTGCACCGAGCGGAACACGCCGATCGGGGTGTTGCGCAGGTCCAGGCCGGGCAGGCGGGACAGCGCGAAGGCGTACGCGGGGTCCTTGACCGTCGCGTCGTGCACCACGATCTCCTCGGCCGGGGTGGCCGCGGTCTCGCGTACCTCCAGCCCGAAGCCGCCCGGCGGGTGGACGACGCAGAACTGCCCGTCCTTGCCGAACGTGATCGGCTGCCCGTGCTCCAGCCGGATCAGGTGGTCGTCCCGGGTCGCCGGCTCCTTGAGCGGGTCGAAGGCGCCGTCGTTGAAGATGTTGCAGTTCTGGTAGATCTCCACGAACGCGGAACCCTGGTGGGCGGCGGCGGCCCGCAGCACCGACTGGAGGTGCTTGCGGTCGGAGTCGATGGTCCGGGCCACGAAGGTGGCCTCCGCGCCGAGGGCCAGCGAGAGCGGGTTGAACGGCGCGTCCGCCGAGCCGACCGGCGTCGACTTCGTGATCTTGCCGACCTCGGAGGTCGGCGAGTACTGCCCCTTGGTCAGCCCGTAGATCCGGTTGTTGAACAGCAGGATCTTGAGGTTGACGTTGCGG
The DNA here is from genome assembly GCF_040655175.1 of Micromonospora sp. NPDC050495. Classification (NCBI taxonomy): domain Bacteria; kingdom Bacillati; phylum Actinomycetota; class Actinomycetes; order Micromonosporales; family Micromonosporaceae; genus Micromonospora; species Micromonospora sp. NPDC050495. Next base: position 46,194 of record NZ_JBFAJK010000013.1, read on the forward strand.
CGCAGCGCGTGGATCAGGTGGTTGCCGCCGATGGAGAGCGCGTCGCCGTCCCCGGTGACCACCCAGACCGACAGGTCGGGCCGGGTCGTGGAGAGGCCGGTGGCGATCGCCGGGGCCCGGCCGTGGATCGAGTGCATCCCGTACGTGTTCATGTAGTACGGGAAACGCGAGGAGCAGCCGATGCCCGAGATGAAGACGATGTTCTCCCGGGGGATGTTCAGCTCCGGCATGAAGCCCTGGACGGCGGCCAGGATGGCGTAGTCACCGCAGCCGGGGCACCAGCGCACCTCCTGGTCGGACTTGAAGTCCTTGGCGGTGAGCTTGAGGGCGATGGGCTCAGACATTCTTCACGACCTCTTCCAGCATCGTCTCCAGCTCGGCGGCGGTGAACGGCAGGCCGCGGACCTGGTTGTAGCCGACCGCGTCGACCAGGTACTTCGCCCGGATCACGTGGGCGAGCTGGCCGAGGTTCATCTCCGGGATGACCACCCGCTGGTAGGAGCGGAGCACCTCACCGAGATTGGCCGGCATCGGGGCCAGGTGGCGCAGGTGCGCCTGGGCCACGGAAAGGCCGCGCTGCCGCAGCCCCCGGCACGCGGCGCCGATCGGGCCGTACGTGGAGCCCCAGCCGAGCACCAGCACCCGCGCGTCGCCGTCCGGGTCCTCCACCTCGACGTCCGGCACCGGGATGGTCTCGATCCGGGCCGCCCGGGTACGCACCATGAAGTCGTGGTTGGCCGGGTCGTACGAGATGTCGCCGGTCTTGTCGGCCTTCTCGAGGCCGCCGATCCGGTGCTCCAGGCCCGGCGTGCCGGGCACCGCCCACGGCCGCGCCAGGGTCTCCGGGTCCCGCAGGTACGGCAGGAAGGTGGTGCCGTCCTCGCCGTTGGGTTGGCTGGCGAACTCGACCCGCAGGTCGGGCAGGCTCGCCACGTCCGGCAGCAGCCACGGCTCGGAGCCGTTGGCCACGTAGTTGTCGGAGAGCAGGATGACCGGCGTGCGGTAGGTCAGCGCGATCCGCGCCGCCTCCAGGGCCGCGTAGAAGCAGTCCGCCGGCGACTTCGGCGCGATCACCGCGACCGGGGCCTCGCCGTGCCGGCCGTACAGCGCCATGTTGAGGTCGGCCTGCTCGGTCTTGGTCGGCATGCCGGTGGACGGCCCGGCGCGCTGCACGTCGACGATGACCAGGGGCAGCTCCAGCGCCACCGCCAGGGAGATCGTCTCGCTCTTCAGCGCCACCCCGGGACCGCTGGTCGTGGTCACCCCGAGCGAGCCGCCGTAGGACGCGCCCAGCGCCGCGCCGACCGCCGCGATCTCGTCCTCGGCCTGCATGGTCACCACACCGAGCTTCTTGTGCTTGCTCAGCTCGTGCAGGATGTCCGAGGCCGGGGTGATCGGGTATGCGCCGAGGAAGACCGGCAGCCCGGAGCGGACGCCGGCGGCGACCAGGCCGAGCGAGAGCGCCGCGTTGCCGGTGATGTTCCGGTAGGTGCCCGGCAGCATCTTGGCCGGCTTGACCTCGTACCGGACGGAGAAGTCCTCGGTGGTCTCGCCGAAGTTCCAGCCGGCCCGGAAGGCCGCGATGTTCGCCGCGACCAGCTCGGGACGGGCCGCGAACTTGCGCTCCAGGAAGCGCAGCGTCGACTCGTAGGGGCGGGAGTACATCCAGCTCAGCAGGCCGAGAGCGAACATGTTCTTGGCCCGCTCGGCGTCCTTCTTGGACACGTCGTGCTCGGCCAGCGCGCCGACCGTCATCGAGGTCAGCGCCACCGGGTGCACCACGTAGCCGGCCAGCGAGCCGTCCTCCAGCGGGCTGGTGGTGTAGCCCACCTTGGCCAGGTTGCGCCGGTTGAACTCATCGGTGTTGACGATGATGTCCGCGCCGCGCGGCAGCTCGGCCAGGTTGGCCTTGAGCGCCGCCGGGTTCATCGCCACCAGCACGTTCGGGGCGTCACCGGGGGTCAGGATGTCGTAGTCGGCGAAGTGCACCTGGAAGCTCGACACGCCCGGCAGGGTGCCGGCGGGCGCCCGGATCTCGGCCGGGAAATTGGGCAACGTGGAGATGTCGTTGCCCAGCTGGGCCGTCTCAGAGGTGAACCGGTCACCGGTGAGCTGCATGCCATCACCCGAGTCACCGGCGAACCGGATCACCACCCGGTCCAGTTGACGGATCTGCTTGGTCACGCCCGCACCTCGCTTCGCTCAGCGCCGTCGCAGGGGCGGCTGAACATGTTGGTGACCCCGCCTTGCCCCGCCACGTGCCCTCCTCGACGCGCCGCTGCCGCCGGCCGTCCGTCGCCGGTGCGGCCCGCTCCGATTCTCACGTCAGAGCGTACGTCGACTGCTTAGGGCAACCTTGGTGGAGGTCCGACGTATGGGAACTGATCGGGTCGGTGTATGCCCGGCTATGGACCGTTTAGTACCGCGACCCGTAATTCAGATCACCGAGTTCCGGGCGAGCGGGGGGTGCCGTCCCCGCCGTCCCCGCCGGGCGGATCGCTCAGCCGGCGGCGCAGCGACGTGGTCGCCAGGGCGAGGGCGAGGACCACCAGGAGCCCGGAGACCACGATCAGGGCGACCGCGGTCCGCCGCGCCGTGCCGTCCCGCTCCCGCTCGGCGTCCTGCTCGGCGGCGGCCAGCACGCCCTGGGAGCCGGTCGCCGTGGGCGAGGTGACCGGCGGGGTGCTCAGCGCCGCGGCGGCGGCGATCCGGAAGCTCATCTGCACCTGACGGTCCCGGCCGCTGCGCGGGTCCAGCCACCCGATCACGGCGCCGGCCAGCGGGGCCCGGTGCTGGGCCTCCGCCGTGGCGCTCAGCGGCAGCCGCAGGTCGACGCCGCGGCCGGCAGCCACCCTGCCCAGGTCGCAGCGGGTCCGGTCGGCGGCCGCCGCGGCGCAGCCGGGCGGCGGGTCGGTGACGGCCACCCCGTCGGGGAGGACCACCTCGACCCGGCCGGCGGCGTCGACCCGGCCGGTGTTGCCGAGGTGTACGGAGAGGGTGGTCGGCGCGCCGGTGATGTCGAAGACCACCTCGTCGGCGCGGAGCGCGATGCCGGGGACCGGCGGGCCGGGCGGGAAGAGGACCGCGAAGCCCTCGTCGTCGCCGGCCGTGCCGGTGACCCCCGCCGCGCCGGCGGTCACCCGGACCGTCCCGCTCAGCGGCATGGACCGCCAGGCCGTACCGGTGACCCGGAGCCGGATCCGGCTGCTGAACCGGCTGCCGGGCGCGGCGGTCCACTCGCCGCAGCGGTAGGCGCCGCCGCCGGCCGGGGCGCAGCCGGGGGTGCCGGCGTCGGCGAGGCCGGCCGGCAGGGTGTAGCCCAGCCCGATGCGCTCCGCCACCCGGCCGGTGTTCGTCACGGTCACCCGCAGCGTGGTGACCGTGCTGTCCGCGTTCCAGTACGCCGGCGGCAGGGCGACGTCCCCGGTGGTGACGTGCACCCCGAGCGGGCTCCCCGCGGGCGCGGGCCGGCCGGGCGGGGGCGGGGGCGGCGCGGGCGCGGTGGTCCTCGGCGCGGTGGTGGTCGGGACCGGATCGCCCGGGGCGGTGGTGGCCGGGGCCGGCTCGGTGGGCGGCGGCGGGGTGGTCTCCGGTGGGGCGCTCTCGGTCGGCGGGGCGGTGGTGGGCGCCGGCCCGGTGTCGGTGGGGTCGGCCGTCGGCGTGCTGTCGGTCGGATCGGTGCCCGGTCCGCCGACCGGGTCGCTCGGCTCGCCGGGCAGCGGTTCGGCCATGGCCCGGACCGCGCCGGTCACTGTCGGCGAGGCCGCCGCGAAGCCGGGCGCGACCGCGACCGCGGCCACCAACCCGGCGGCCAGGGCGCGCATGAGCAGTACAGACATTCGAGGCTGCGCGACCCGCCGGGCGGGGCGTACGCGGGGGCGGGCCATCTCTCCTCCGTGACGCTCAGTGAGTTGTCATTATTCGGCAACAGTTGCCATCCAGCACTAGTCTGCTGAGGAAACAAATCCGTAACGTGTCCGGGGCGGCCCGGCCGGGTGGCCCGGTAGGCTCCCGACCGTGACCGGATACCTCGGCTCGTACGCCACGCTCGGTCTCCTGCTGCTCGCTGCCGTGCTCTTCTTCGTTACGGCGTTTTCAGCCAACCGGGTGTTACGTCCTGGCCGTCCGGCCGATCCGTGGGGCAAGCGAACCAGCTATGAGTGCGGCCTCGACCCGGTGGGCGGCGACTGGGCGCAGATGCAGATCCGCTACTACGTCTACGCGTACCTCTACGTGCTCTTCGCGGTCGAGGCGGTCTTCCTCTTCCCCTGGGCGCTGGTCTTCGACCGCCCCGGGTTCGGCGTGACGACCGTGGTGGAGATGGCGGTCTTCGTGGCCGTGGTGGCGCTCGGCATCCTCTACGCCTGGCGCCGGAACATCCTCCGCTGGACCTGAGCCCCGCTCAGGCGAGGCCGCGCCGGGTCAGCGCGGGCGGGCGGTCGCCCCGGATCGAGGCCACCATGTCGAGCACCCGGCGGGTCTGGCGTACCTGGTGGGCGCGGAACACGCGGGCGCCCAGCCAGGCGGAGACGGCAGTGGCCGCGAGCGTCCCCTCCAGGCGTTCCGGCACCGGCAGGTCCAGCGTCTCGCCGATGAAGTCCTTGTTCGAGAGCGCGACCAGCAAGGGCCAGCCGGTCGCGGTCAGCTCGCCCAGCCGCCGGGTGATCTCCAACGAGTGGCGGGTGTTCTTGCCGAAGTCGTGCGCCGGGTCGATGAGGATCCCGTCCGGCCGTACGCCGAGGGAGACCGCGCGGTCGGCGAGCCCGGTCACCGTGGTCAGCACGTCGGCCACCACGTCGTCGAAGGCGGCCCGGTGCGGCCGGGTACGCGGGGCGAGCCCGCCGGCGTGCGAGCAGACCAGCCCGGCGCCGGTCGTCGCGGCGACCCGGGCCAGCGCCGGATCGGCCCCCGACCAGGTGTCGTTGAGCAGGTCGGCGCCGGCGGCCACCGCCTCCACCGCCACCTCGGCCCGCCAGGTGTCGATCGAGATGACCACGTCCGGGAAGGCGGCCCGGACCGCCGCGATGGTGTCCACCGTCCGGCGGATCTCCTCGGTCACGTCGACCTCGTCGCCCGGCCCGGCCTTCACTCCACCGATATCGATGATCTCCGCGCCCTCGGTGACCGCCCGCTCCACCGCCCGCAGCGCGCTGTCCTGAGCGAAGGTGGCCCCCCGGTCGAAGAACGAGTCGGGCGTGCGATTGACGATCGCCATCACCACCAGCTCATCGGGGGAGAAGGTCCGTCCACCGAGCCGCAGCGTGCCGGCCATCCCGTCCTCCTGATCTCCGCTGGTCCGCCCCCGACGCTATCCCGGCGCCCCACGGCCGGCCCCGGCGGTACGCCGGGATCTTCAGACCGGAGGCGGTGGAGGGCTCGCCCCGCGCCGTCCCGCGTGCCACGATCTCCCCATGCGTGAGGTTCTGCTCCTCTTGGCCGTGGTGCTGACCGTGGCGGTGGTGGTGTTCGGGGTGACGATGCTGGTCTCCGGGCGTGATCCGGGCCTGGCGCCGGCCGAGCCGGACGGGCGGGCCGTGCCCCTGCCCGGCGGCCGTCCACTGGCCGAGACAGACGTGGCCGGGGTGCGCTTCGACACTGCGCTGCGGGGCTACCGGATGGCCCAGGTCGACCAGGCGCTGCGCCGGGCCGCGTACGACATCGGCTACAAGTCGGAGCTGATCGGGGTGCTCGAGGCGGAGGTCGACGCGCTGCGCGAGGGGCGGATCGAGGAGGCCGACGCGCTGCGCCGGGCCCGCGAGGAGGCCGCCGCCACCGGCCCGGCCGACGACGCCCCGACCGCCCCGGAGCCCGGCCCCGCGGTGGGCCCCGTCGAGGTGCTGCCGGCCGAGGCTGGCGTGGCGGAGGCGCCGGCCGCCGCCGCCGTCGAGGACGTGGCGGCCCGGCCGAGCCCGACCGGTCCGGTGCCGGCCGCCGGCCGACCGGCCCCGATCGCCCCGGTCGCGGCTCCGGTCGCCCCGGCCGCCGTCGGGGTCAGCCTCCGGCCGCCGGTCGACCCCGCCGGCGCCGAGCCGGAGCAGGGCCACGCCGCCGACCCGGAGCCCGCCCACGAGGCCGACAGCGATGCCGGCGACGCCGGGACCGAAGCTGCCGATGGGGCCGATGCCGGGACCGAAGCTGCCGATGCCGGCGACGCTGGGACCGAGAAGGACGCCGACACCGAGGGGGACCGGGACCGCGGGCCGGTGGTCCGCTCGGAGTCCGCGTGACCGGCCCCGCAGGCCGGGCCGGCTCCGGCGGCCCCGACCGGTCGGACGGGCTCGCCGAGGCGGCCCAGCCCGGCGCCGGCGAGGTCACCGCGACGGTGGTGGTGAACGCGCCGGCCGAGCGGGTCTTCGCCGCGCTCACCGCCTGGGAGCGGCAGTCCGACTGGATCCCGCTCACCACCGTCCGGGTGGTCGAGGGCGACGGCGGCGAGGGAAGCCTGATCGAGGCGGTCACCGCCCTCGGCCCGGCCGCGCTGCGCGACGAGATGCGGGTGGTCCGGGTGGACGCCCCGTACGAGGTCGGCGTGGTGCACTGCGGCAAGCTGCTGCGCGGGCCGGGCGTGCTGCGGTGCACCCCGATGGACCGGGAGCGGACCCAGGTGGTCTGGCACGAGTGGTTCCACCTGCCCGGCGGGCCGGCCGGCCGGGTGGCCCGGCCGGTGCTCTGGCCCGGTTCGAAGCTCAGCCTGACCCAGGCGCTGCGCAAGTTCGCCCGGCTGGTGGAGCAGGGCCGGCTGCCCTGACCGCCGGCTGCGCTGACCCGCCGGCTGCCCTGACCGCCGGCGGTCGTCGACTGTCGGTGGGCCGGCCTACCGTGTACGGCGTGACTGACCTGGTGACCGGCGCCGACGGGCTGGCCCGCTGCGCCTGGGGAGCGAGCACCCCGGACTACGCCGTCTACCACGACGAGGAGTGGGGCCGGCCGTTGCGCGGCGACGACGCGCTCTACGAGCGGCTGACCCTGGAGGCGTTCCAGTCCGGGCTGTCCTGGCTGACCATCCTGCGCAAGCGCCCCGCGTTCCGGCTCGCCTTCGACGAGTTCCGGATCGAGAAGGTGGCCGGCTACGGGGAGGCCGACGTCGCCCGGCTGCTGGCCGACGTCGGGATCGTCCGCAACCGGGCCAAGATCGAGGCGGCCGTCGCCAACGCCCGCGCCGCCCTGGAACTGCCCGACGGCCTCTCCGCCCTGCTCTGGTCGTACGCCCCGCCGGCCCGGGCGGCCCGGCCCGGCTCCTTCGCCGAGGTGCCGGCGATCAGCCCCGAGTCCACCGCGCTGGCCAAGGCGCTCAAGAAGCGCGGCTTCCGCTTCGTCGGCCCCACCACGGCGTACGCGCTGATGCAGGCCACCGGCATGGTGGACGACCACCTCGCCGGCTGCCACGTGGCCCGGGCGGCGCGTCGGGCCGGCGTGCTCGCAGGCGGTGGACGTGCCGGTACCGGCCCGGGCCCGGCGTGATGGGATTGGGATATGACCGACACCGAGCCGCGCACGAGCGGGACGAGCGAGGGCGGCCCCGACGGCTGGTCGCGGCGCGCCGAGCCGGAGCAGCCGGAGGCCGCCGGTGCCTGGGCGGTGCTGCTGCCCGCCGAGCGGTACGGCGCCGAGCGGCTGGTCCACCACGACACGCTGGAGCTGACCGGGCTGGACGGCGCGGCCCGGCCGCGCCCCGGTGAGCCGGTCGCGGTGCTGGTCGACGAGCCGCTGCGGCTGGTGGCGCTCGGCCGGGTCGCCCTGACCACCGGCGAGACCCGGGAGGACCCGGACGACCCGCAGTCCGAGGCCGGGCCGGGGGCGCTCGTGGTGACGTACACCCGGCGCACGCTCGACGAGCCGGTGCCGGTCACCGGCCTGACCCTGGCCGGGCCGGTGACCGCGCTCGACCCGGCCGGCTGGCGGTCGCTGGCGGACCGGATCGGCCCGCCGCCGGCCCGCCGGTCCTGGCTGGTCAGCCTCGACCTGCCGATCGAGGCGGCCTCACCGGCCGAGGCGGTCCGGCTCTTCTGGTCGTACGTCCAGGAGCTGGGCCCGCGCGAGCTGCCGGCCTTTGTCTCGCCGTCCGGGGACGAGCTGGCCATGCAGGCGTTCGTGCTCGGCGTCGAGGCCAACCAGGATCCCGAGGAGGACGACTGACCGGTGCCCGGCCGGGCGGTCAGCGGCCCTCGAAGACCGGCTTCTGCTTGTTGACGAAGGCCAGGGTGGCGGCCTTGTGGTCGGCGGTGGCGCCGCAGATCGCCTGGGCCTGCGCCTCGGCCGCGAGGGCGTCGGCCAGGGTGCCGGCGTCGGCGATGGAGAGCTGCCGCTTGATCGCCCCGTACGCGACGGTCGGGCCGGCGGCCAGCCGGGCGGCCAGTTCCTGAGCGGTCGGCAGCACCTGCGCGTCGTCCTCGACCAGCCTGGTGAGCAGGCCCAGCCGGCAGGCCTCCTCGGCGCCCACCGGCTCGGCGAGCATCAGCAGCTCGACCGCCTTGGCGTGGCCGACCAGCCGGGGCAGGGTCCAGGAGGCGCCGGTGTCCGCGGCGAGCCCGACGCCGGCGAAGGCCATCAGGAAGCGGGTCTTCGGCCCGCCGATCCGGAAGTCGGCGAGGAACGCCAGCGACGCGCCGGCCCCGGCGGCCATCCCCCGGACCGCGGCGACCACCGGCTTGGGCAGGTTGGCCAGCCGGGCGGCGATCGGGTTGTAGTGGGCCCGCACGGTGCCGAGCGGGTCGGCGTCGGCGGATTCCAGCGTCTGCACGTGCTCCCGCAGGTCCTGCCCGGCGCTGAACGCGCCGCCCGCGCCGGCCAGCACGATCGCCCGGCACGAGCGGTCGGTCTCCAGCTCGGCCAGGGTGTCCCGGAGCGCCTCCTTGAGCGCCACGTCGAGCGAGTTCATCGCCGTCGGGCGGTTCAGCGTCAGGGTGACGACGGCGTCGGTGCGGTCGACGAGCAGCGGCTCGGTCACGTGTCTAACGACCCTTCTGTCGGGCGAGGCGGTTGCTGGCGTCGAGGCAGTGCTCGACGTACCGGTCGGCGGCGGGCCGGAGCCGGGCCGCGTGCCGGTCGAAGAAACTGGCCGCGCTGGTGCCCGGCCAGCGCTCGGGGAGCAGCGCGGGGGGCAGCTGCGGATCCCGGAAGAGGAAGGTACGCCACGCGTGCACCAGCCGGAACCGGGCCGCGTACGCCTCCTCGTCGCTGCTGCGCACGGTGATCCCGGAGAGCAGCGGCTTCTGCTCGGCCACGAACCGCTCGTACGCCCGGCCGATCTCGGCCAGGTCCCAGGCGCGGCGGACCACTCCCATCGCGCCGGGCGTGCCGGCGGCGTGCGCCGCGGTGAACCGCTCGTAGCGCACGCCCGCCTCGGCCAGCAGAACGTCGAGGTCCTCACCGGGCCGGGTGGCCACCCAGGTGCAGTCGTCGAGCGTGCCGTAGCCGAGGAAGGTCAGGTTGGCGGCGAGCCGCTGCCGGTCCCGCCGGGAGGCGGGCGCCTCCAGGACCAGCAGGTCGAAGCGGCCGTCCCAGCTGTGCCGGCCGGTGCGGTAGATGCGGGAGGCGGCCTCGTCGAGTCGGCGGGCCGCCTTCGGTGTGATCGAATAACCCGGCCCGGAGACGAGCCGGAGGGGTTCGAGCCAGCCCTGGCGGACCATCCGGGAGACCGCGGTGCGTACCGCCGGAGGGGCGATCCCGAGCGGCGCCAGCAGCTTGACCAGGGCGGCGACCGGTGCGCGCCCACCCCTCGCGCGGAGGTGGTCGCCGTACAGGTCGAAGAGTGCCGACCGTGCCTGCATGACCGCACATTGTGACAGGCCTATCCAAGATAAGCTAGATGCTGTTACATCAATGCTGCTTCGGTTTGGGTCCGGCGGTGTTCATCAGGGAAAATCGTTGGCGGCGACCCCCGCGAAGGCTGCGGGTGGTCAGGAGAAGTGGCTGTGGGGCAACCCACCGACCCTGGTGTAGGTCTGAGGGGAGACAACATGGCGGCGATGAAGCCGCGGACGGGCGACGGTCCGCTGGAGGTCACCAAGGAGGGCCGGGGCATCGTCATGCGGGTCCCGCTGGAGGGTGGTGGCCGGCTCGTCGTCGAGATGACTCCCGACGAGGCCACCGCGCTGGGTGACGCGCTGAAGGCGGCCGCCGGCTGATCGAGAACGGTCCGCGTGGCGTGCGCCGCGCGTACGGTTCGTGATTCCCTGAGCCACCGGCTCTGCCGGTGGCTCAGGGCCTTCATCGGCTCAGGGGCGGCGAATCATGCCGCTTTGCGAAGATTTCTCGGAGGTGCGGTCCAGCGTGCTGGCCATCCGTCTGGTGTCCGGGCCCGAGCGGCCCGACACCCTCGTCCTGCCCGTTCATCCCGAAGGGCCGGACCGCCCGGCCACCCTGGTGCCCACCGCTCCTCCGCCCAACGACGAGGTGCGCGCCGAGGCGGCCGCGCTGCTCCCGGTCGCCCGGCTCACCGGCGAGGCCGGCGAGGTCCGCGAGCACCTGCGTCCCGGTGGCACGCGCGCCCGGCTGGTACTGCTCGGCGTGGGGGCGGGCGACGAGCCCGACTGGCGTCGCGCCGGGGCCGCCCTGGCCCGGGCGGGCAAGGATGAGACACGGATCACAGTCGTGCTGCCGGCCGGTGACGCGGTCGCGCTGCGCGGCCTGGTCGAAGGGCTGCTGCTCGGCTCGTACCGGTTCCGGATGACCGAGGCCGGCGGGGCGCCCGCGCTGGCCGAGGTGGACGTCGTGGTGGACGACCCGGAGGGCCTCGCCGGCGTGCTGGCCACCGCGCGGACCACCGCCGAGATGACCCGGCTGGCCCGCGATCTCACCAACACCCCGTCGTCGGTGAAGAACCCGGAGTGGTTCGCCGGCCAGGTCGCGGCCGCCGCGGCCGACCACCCCGACCTGCACCTGCGGGTACGCGAACCCGAGGAACTGGCCACCGAGGGCTTCGGCGGCATCCTCGCCGTCGGCGGCGGCTCGGCCAGCGGGCCCCGCCTGGTCGAGCTGGACTGGCGGCCCGCCGACGCCCGCACCCACGTGGTCCTGGTCGGCAAGGGGATCACCTTCGACACCGGCGGCATCTCGATCAAGCCGGTGCCGGCCATGAAGCTGATGCGCAAGGACATGGCCGGGGCGGCCGCCGTGATCGCCGCCACGCTGGGCGCCGCCGCGCTGCGGCTGCCGGTCCGGGTCACCACGCTCGCGCCGCTCGCCGAGAACATGGTCAGTGGCGCCGCCTTCCGCCCCGGCGACGTGGTACGCCACTACGGCGGCACCACCAGCGAGACCACCAACTCCGACGCCGAGGGGCGGCTGGTGCTCGCCGACGCGCTGGCGTACGCGGTGCGCGAGCTGAAGCCCGACCTGCTGGTCGACCTGGCCACCCTGACCGGCGCGAACGCGGTGGCGTTGGGCAAGCGGCACGGCGCCCTCTACAGCGACAACGACCAGCTCGCCGCCGACCTGCTCGCGGCCATCGAGGCGGCCGGGGAGCGGGCCTGGCGGATGCCGCTCCCCGCCGACTACGTCGAGTTCCTCGGCAGCGACATCGCCGACCTGCACAGCTCCCCGGACCGGGGCGCCGGCTCGGTGGTGGCCGCGCTCTTCCTCCGCGAGTTCACCGGCGACCTGCGGGACCGCTGGGTGCACGTGGACATGTCCGCCCCCTCCTGGTCCGACGACGTGCACGCCGAGCTGACCAAGGGCGCCACCGGCTGGGGCGTCCGCGGACTGCTCCGCTGGCTGGACACGCTGCGCTGACGATGCGCCGCCGCCCGATGCGCCGAGCGGCGTGTGCCGGGCGGCTGGCGGCGTGTGCCGGGCGGCGAACGGCGCGTGCCGGGCGGCTGGCGGCCGGGCCGGGCCCTTCGGCCGCCGGCCCGGGTCAGCCCTTCACGGCGGCGAGCAGGCCGTGCCCGACCGGGAGCAACGCGGCGATCCAGTGCTCGGACTCGCGGATCGCCTTGATCGTCTCCCGGACGGTGACCGTCTCCACGTCGCGGGCGGCCGGGTCACCGATCCGGCCGCCGGCCAGCGCGCCGTTGAGCGCGAGCACCCCGCCCGGCCGGAGCAGCCGCAGCGCGGCGTCCACGCAGGCGGTGAAGCCCGCCGACTCGGCGTCGACGAAGACCAGGTCGTAGGCGCCGTCCGCGAGCCGCGGCAGCACGTCGAGGGCCCGGCCGGTGATGATCCGGGTACGCCCCGCGGGGAAGCCGGCCTCCAGGAAGATGCGCCGGGCGATCCGCTGGTGCTCCACCTCCACGTCGATGGTGGTGAGCACCCCGTCCGGGCGCATCCCGCGCAGCAGCCAGACGCCGCTGACGCCGGTGCCGGTGCCGATCTCCACCACCGCCCGGGCGTTGCCGGCGGCGGCGAGCAGCCGCAGCGCCGCGCCCGCGCCCGGGGTGACGGCCTCCAGGCCCACCTCCCGGGCGAGACTGCGGGCCGTGCGCAGCACGAGATCCTCCGTGACGTACGACTCGGCGAACTGGAGCGCCTGGGCCGTCGAGTTGCCGGAGCTGGCGACCGTGGCGATGGGACACCTCCGGGCGGCGGGAGTGGTGCGAGGGGTCGGTTGGCGCTATGAGCCTAGAGGCGTGCCCCGAGACGCGCAGCCGCGAGTCACCCTCGAGACGATCACGACCGGGCAACCCTGACCGGTTCCGGGGCATCCGTGCAATCCTGGACGTGTCCCTGTGCCCGGCCGGACGGCGCCGGCGCGGGGCACGCGGGACGGAGTGGGAGGCACGGACGTGACCGACGGCTGGGACTGGCGCCGGCCCGGCGGGACCCCGGTGCCCGGCGATCCGGCGCGGGGGCCGGGACGGCCGGCGCCCGGCGGTCCGCCACAGGGCGCCGGGGGCGAAAACTCGCCCTGGTGGTCCGATGCGCTGGCCGACCCGTGGCGGGACCCGTACGCGCCCGCCGCCGTGGTGGTTCCCGCGCCCGCCCCGACCGGCCCCGGCACCGAGCCCGAGCCGGTGGTCGACCCGGACGCGCCGCACCGGCCGGGGATCCGGCAGGTGGTGCTGATCTCGCTGATCACCGCCCTGCTCGCCGGCTCGCTGGGCAGCGCCCTGACGTACGCGCTGCTGCGGGGCGGGGGCAGCGTGCCCACCCTCGGCGCGCAGGCGGGCCAGGCCCCGGCGCTCGCGCAGCGCAAGCCGGACTCCCTGGCCGGGGTCGCGGAGAAGGTGCTGCCCAGCGTGGTCACCGTCCGGGTGGCCAGCCTCGGCGGCACCAGCGAGGGCTCCGGCTTCGTGGTCAGCGCCGACGGGCACATCATCACCAACGACCACGTGGTCGCCGACGGCCCCGGGAAGGCCACGGTGATCTTCAACGACGGCAGCACCGCGCCGGGCACCGTGGTCGGGCAGGACCCGGAGTCGGACATCGCGGTGATCAAGGTGGCGAAGTCGGGGTTGAAGCCGGTGGAGTTCGGCGATTCGGACGCGCTGGCCGTCGGCGACCCGGTGCTCGCCGTCGGCTCCCCGCTCTCCCTGGCCAACACGGTCACCGCGGGCATCGTCAGCGCCCTGGACCGGACCATGCAGGCCGGTGAGCCGGGCGGACCCACCCGCTACTACGCGGCGATCCAGACCGACGCGGCGGTCAACCACGGCAACTCCGGCGGCCCGCTGGTCGACGGCGCCGGGCGGGTGGTCGGGGTGAACTCGACGATCAAGTCGCTGGTCGCCGACGGGCAGGAGGCGGGCAACATCGGGTTGGCCTTCGCCATCCCGATCAACCAGGCGAAGCGGGTGACCGAGGACATCATCGGCACCGGCAAGGCCCGCCGTACGGTGATCGGCGCCCAGGTGGGCGGCACCGCCGTGGCGCCGGGCGCCGGCGTACGCCTCAACGCGGTGGAACCCGCCGGCCCGGCGGCCGCGGCCGGGCTGAAGACCGGTGACGTGGTGCTGCGGCTGGACGGGCACCCGCTCACCGAGCCCATCGACCTGGTGGCGCTGGTGCGCAAGTACGCACCGGGCTCGGTGGTGACGGTCGAGTACCGGCGCGGGTCGGCCCGGCAGAGCACGTCGGTGACGCTCGCCGCAGACGCGAAGTGAGCGGCCCTCACCCCCTCCCGGACACCCCCACGACGTGCGTAGTCTTGCCCTGACACGGACGAGGAGGCCGGTGTGTTCGAGAACCTCAACTGGTGGGAGATCGGCGCGCTGCTGATGCTGGCGCTGCTGATCTTCGGCGACCGGCTGCCCGTAGTGATCAATGACGGCCTCCGGATGATCCGGAACCTGCGCAACATGGCCCGGAACGCCACCGGTGACCTCAGCCGCGAGCTGGGCACCGACATCCAGCTGGAGGATCTGCACCCGAAGGCGTTCATCCGGAAGCATCTGCTCAGCGAAGAGGACGAGCAGGCCATCCGGAAGCCGTTGCAGAGCATGTACGACAACATCCGCTCCGACGTCAGCGGCGTGCACGACGAGCTCAAGGACGTCGCGAAGGCGGCCGACCTGCGTACCAACGGCGCCCGCCCGGCCACCGCGACCGGCGGTGCCGCCGCCCCGGCCCCGCGCCCCAGCTACGACGACGCCACCTGATCCCCGGCCCCCGCAGGACCCTCTCCGCGACGCGGACGGGGCGGCACACCGCTCGGGAGCGATATGCCGCAGAGGCATATTTTTGCCTGAGCGGCAGATCGCACCAAAATTGTCCTCGCCGTCCAGGAAGGCGCGGCGCGGGGCGGGTGGTGTGGGGTCGGGAGGGTGGGGTACGCCGGGGCGGAAGCCGGGGTCAGCGTCCGGCCGGCTTGAGGCCCAGGGGCTTGCCGAGCAGGGACTCGCGGCGCACCGCCAGCCGGTCGGCGACCTGGACCAGGGCCTTCGCGGCCGGGGCGTCCGGCTGGGCCAGCACGATCGGGGTGCCGGCGTCGCCGCCCTCGCGTACCCGGGTGTCCATCGGGATCTGCCCCAGCACCGGCACCTGCGCGCCGATGGTGCGGGTCAGCGACTCGGCGACCGCCGCGCCGCCGCCCGCGCCGAACACCTCCATCCGGGAGCCGTCCGGCAGCTCCAGCCAGGACATGTTCTCGATGACGCCGACCACCCGCTGGTGGGTCTGCAGCGCGATCGCGCCGGCCCGCTCGGCGACCTCGGCGGCCGCCGCCTGCGGGGTGGTGACGACCAGGATCTCCGCGTTCGGCAGCAACTGGGCCACCGAGATGGCGATGTCGCCGGTGCCCGGGGGCAGGTCGAGCAGGAGGACGTCCAGGTCACCCCAGTAGACGTCGGCGAGGAACTGCTGCAACGCCCGGTGCAGCATCGGGCCGCGCCAGACGACGGCCGCGTTGCCCGGGGTGAACATGCCGATCGAGATGACCTTCACGCCGTGCGCCTGCGGCGGCATGATCATGTCTTCGACCCGGGTGGGGGCGCCGTCGGCGCCGAGCATCCGGGGCACCGAGTGGCCGTAGATGTCCGCGTCGACCACGCCGACCGCGAGACCCCGGGCGGCCAGCGCGGCGGCCAGGTTGACCGTGACGCTGGACTTGCCCACGCCGCCCTTGCCGCTGGCGACCGCGTAGACCCGGGTGCGGGAACCGGGCTGGGCGAACGGGATGACCGGTTCGGCGGTGCCCCCGCCGCGCAGCTTGGTCTGGAGTTCCTGGCGCTGCTCGGGGCTCATCACGCCGAAGGAGACCTCGACGCCGGTCACCCCCGGCACCGCGGCCACGGCGGCGGTGATGTCGGTACGCAGCTTGTCCTTCAGCGGGCAGCCGGCCACGGTGAGCAGCAGCTCCACCCGGACCACGCCGTCCTCGCCGGCCACGGCCGAGCGGACCATGCCCAGCTCGGTGATCGGCCGGCGGATCTCCGGGTCGTTGACGGTGGCCAGCGCGGCCTGGATCGCGTCGGAGACGGTGCTGACGGGTGCTGACATGTCCGCCATGCTACGTCGCTGGTCATCGGTGGCCGCCGCTGGCGGGGGGCGGTGTGAGCGAATCGATGGCCCCGCCCGAGGGGTGGACGGGTCGTGCCGCGAAGTGGGACGATCGAGACGAACGCCGCTCGCCTGGCCCCTTGAGGCGCGCGGCGTTCAATACGTTCAGCTCTCGCCGCGCCCCTCGTGGGCGTAGTCGCCGTCCAGATCGTCGCGGGGCTCGTCGAGCGGCTCGCCGCCGCTCTGCCGGCGGGCCTCCCGCCGGATCTCCCGCTCCTGCTGGCGCCGCTCCAGCTTCCGCCGGCGGTCCGCCGCCTCGTCCAGCTCCTCGGCCAGCCGGGCCAGCTCGGAGCGGAGGAAGTCCCGGGTGGCCACCTCGCCCAGCGCGATGCGCAGCGCGGCGATCTCCCGGGCCAGGTACTCGGTGTCCGCCTTCTGCGCGGTGGCCCGCCGCCGGTCCTCCTCCAGCGCGATCCGGTCCCGGTCGGCCTGCCGGTTCTGGGCGAGCAGGATCAGCGGGGCCGCGTACGACGCCTGGAGCGAGAGCACCAGGGTGAGGAAGGTGAACGTGTACGGGTCGAAGCGCAGGTTCGCCGGGGCGAGCGTGTTCCAGCCGAACCAGGCGGCGATCACCAGCGTCATGTAGGCGATGAAGTTCGCCGTACCCATGCCCCGGGCGATCCCCTCCGACCAGCGGCCGAAGGTCTCCGCGTCGATCCGGGGCAGCCGGAGGCCCCGGGGCGCGCGCGGCTGGTCGAGCCGCTCGGCCCGTCGCTGGTCAGCCATCGGTCTCCTCCAGCGGCTCCTGGTCGGCGCCGGCCGTGGTCGGCGGCGCGTCCCGGTCCCGCCAGTCCGGCGGCAGCGAGTGGTCCAGCACGTCGTCCACGGTCACCGCGCCGACCAGCCGCATGCTGCGGTCCACCACCGGCATGGCGACCAGGTCGTAGGTGGCCATCCGCCGGGTGATCTCGGGCAGCGGGGTGGTCGGCCGGAGCGGGTCGATGTCGTTGACCACGACCCCGCCGAGCAGGTCGGCCGGCGGCTCGCGGAGCAGCCGCTGGAAGTGCACCATGCCCAGGTAGCGCCCGGTCGGGGTGGTCAGCGGGGCGCGGGTCACGAAGACCTGCGCGGCCACCGCCGGGGAGAGCTGCGGCTCGCGGATGCGCGCCAGGGCCTCGGCGACGGTGGCGTCCGGCGGCAGGATCACCGGCTCCGAGGTCATCACGCTGCCGGCGGTGCCGGACGCGTACCGCAGCAGCTGACGGACCGGGGTGGCCTCGTCCGGCTCCATCAGGTCGAGCAGCACGTCCTGCTCCGGTGGGGGCAGCTCGTTGAGCAGGTCGGCCGCGTCGTCCGGGTCCATCTCCTCCAGCACGTCCGCGGCGCGTTCCCGGTCCAGGGCGGCGAGGATCTCCACCTGGTCGCGCTCGGGCAGCTCGCCGAGCACGTCGGCGAGGCGTTCGTCGTCCAGCGCCGCGGCCACCTCGTTGCGCCGGGCGTCGGGCAGGTCCTGCAACGCGTTGGCCAGGTCGGCCGGGCGCATGTCCTCCAGCACGGCGAGCAGGTTGGCCGTGCCGCGGGCGTCGCCGAGGCCGCCCAGGCCGCGTACCCGGTCCCATTCGACCTGGTGCAGGTGGCCGCGGCGGGTGAGCCGGCCGGTCTGCTCGCGGACCGCGACCCGGGTCAGCGACCACTCGCCGCTGCGGCTGCACTCCATCGCCACGTCGACCACCGAGCCGGCCTGGCCGGTCTCCAGCTGGACCCGCCGGTCCAGCAGCTCCTGGAGCACCAGCACCTCGTTGGGGCGCTTCTCGAACCGGCGCAGGTTGAGGGTGCCGCTGCCCAGCACCACCGCGTCCGCCTCGATCGAGGTGATCCGGTTGAGGGAGAGGAAGATGCGCCGCCGCATCGGCATCTCGGCGACCAATCCCACCACCTCGGGCGGGCGCTGGGTCGGCCGCATCCGGGCGACCGCGTCCCGGACCCGGCCCACCTGGTCGCCGTTCGGGTCGAAGACGGCGACTCCGGCGAGTCGAGCGATGTAGACCCGGTTCGGCGTGCTCACGGGCACCAGCCTAAGGGCCTAGTGTTTATCAACATGTCGACCTTGGCCTACGAGATCGTGGACGTCTTCACCGATCGCCCCTTCGCCGGTAACCCGCTGGCCGTGGTGTTCGGCGCGGAAGGGCTGGCCACCGAGCAGATGCAGGCGCTGGCAGTCGAGTTCAACCTGTCGGAGACGGTGTTCGTGCTGCCGCCCACCCAGGTCGGCGCGACGTACCGGGCGCGGATCTTCACCCCGGCCGCGGAGCTGCCCTTCGCCGGGCACCCCAGCGTCGGCGCCGCGGTGACCGCGAGCCGCCGGGGCATGTTCGAGGTGGGCCGGGTCGCCCAGGAGTGCGGCGCCGGAGTGCTGCCGATCGAGGTCACCACCACCGGGGCCACCCTCACCGGCGGCACCCCCACCCTCGGTCCCGAACTGGACCCGGAGCCGCTGCTGGAGATGGCGGGACTCACCGCCGCCGACCACGCCGGCCCGGCGCCCCGGGTGGCCGGCTGCGGGCTGGAGTTCCCGTACCTTCCGGTGCGTCCGGACGCGGTGGCCCGCGCCCGGGTGAACGCGGCGGCGGCGGAGCGGTACGGGGTGGAGCACGTCAGCGTCTTCTCCTGGGACGCCGCCACGCAAACCGCGCACGCCCGGGTCTTCGTGCCGGGACTCGGCGTGCCGGAGGACCCGGCGACCGGCTCGGCCGCGCTCGGCCTGGGTGTCTGGCTGGTCGCCAGCGGGCTGCTGCCCGGCGAGGGCCGCTCCGAGTACGCGATCCGCCAGGGCGTCGAGATCCACCGCCCCTCCGCGCTGGCCTGCACGGTGACCGCCGCCGCCGGGGTGGCCGTCGGCACCACCGTCACCGGTCAGGTGATGCCGGTGGCCCGCGGCGAGATCGCCGTCCCGCCGTTCGTCGGCTGAGGGGTCGGCGCAATCCCGGACCTGGTGCCGGGGTCCCCGCCGGGCCGCGGTGCGGGAGAATGGCGGCGTGAGCGACGAGGTGGACGAGCGGATCACCACGCCCCTGGTGGACGAGGCGGTGAAGAAGGCGGCCGTGGCCTGGGTGAGCGTCGACGGCGGCCCGGCGTACGGGCTGTGGTGCCTGCCGCTCGACGGCGCGCTCCTGGTGGTCACCGGCCCCGGGGAGCAGTCCGCGCCCGGCCTGGCCGACGCGGCGGCGGCCGAGGTGATCCTGCGCGGCGACCACGGCGGCCGGATCGTCTCCTGGCCGGCCCGGGTGACCCGGTTGCGGCCGGGCACCGAGGAGTGGGAGGCCGCCGCGCCGCTGGTCGCGGCGAAGCGGCTCAACGCCTCCGGTCCGGCCACCGACCTGGTGACCCGCTGGGCCGAGCGGGGCTGCGCGCTCAACCGGCTGTCCCCGGCGGGCACGCCGGTGGCCGGCGCCGACCTGCCGGCCGACGCGCAGGCCGAGCCGCCCCGGCCGACCCCGGTGGTGCGGGCCACCCGGAAGCCGTTCCGGCTGCACAAGGTCCGTCGCCGCTGAGCCGTCCCCGGTCCGTCGCCGCTGAGGCGTCCGCGCCGCCGGCGGGAACCTGGCGTCCCGACGGGCCGGTGACCGCACCAGGCCCCGTCCTCACCCCCGGCCGGCGGGAAGGGGATCGAGCAGGTCGAGTACCTGGGCCAGCGAGGTCAGCACCGGGCCGTCCCAGCCCCGGTCCACGTTGAACGCCATGTGCTCGGCCAGGTCCGGGGCGGCGAGCCGGACCGCCGTCATGCCGGCCCGGTCCGCGCCGGTCAACTCCTGGCTGCCGCCGTCGCCCACGTACAGGCAGTCGGCCGGGGTGAGGTGGAGCCGGCGGCACGCGGCCAGGTAGAGCGCCCGGTCCGGCTTGCAGCGCCCCACCTGCACCGAGAAGACCCGTACGTCGAGCAGCGGCGCGACCGCGAGCTGGGGCAGGAACGCCGGCAGCTCGTGCGTGCAGTCGCTGATCAGCCCGGTGCGGACGCCCCGCTGGCGCAGCGCGGCCAGCACCGGCACCGCCTCGTCCCGCAGCCGGGTGTCGGCGCGTACCGCCCGGTGGCGGGAGGCGACGGCGGCCCGGACCGCCCGGTCGGAGGGACACACCCCGGCCTGGTCGCAGACCCAGCGCAGGGTCGCCTCGGCGTTGCCGAGCCCGCCGCTGGCGCGCTGGTAGTAGGTGCGGTCGAGCACCTCGGCCAGCGTGTCGGCCGGGCAACCGAGCAGGTCGGCGGTGTCCTGGTGGGCGGCGCCGCGCCGCACGCATCGGGTCAGCGTGCCGAAGAAGTCGAACAGCACCGCCTGATACCTGGGCATGGGAAGGTGCCTCCGGGCGCCGAGGGGGAGACCGCCGGGACGCGCATGATCGTAACGGAACGCTGACGGTCCGTGCTCTTCGGCGTCGTGTGAAGATTCCTCCGTGTCCTCCGCCGCGCCCCGCCCGCCGCTCGACCCGCTGACCCTGGGTGCGCTCGGGCTGGCCGTCGCCGCCGTCTCCTCGTCCGCGCCGCTGGTCGCCTTCGCCGCCGCTCCGGCCCTCGCCATCGCCTTCTGGCGCAACCTGCTCTCGCTGGCCGTGCTCGGCCCGTTCTCGCTGGCCCGCCGGCGGGTGGAGTTCCGCGCGCTGACCGTCGGGGCCGGCCGGCGGGAGGGGTGGTACTGCGTGCTGTCCGGCGTGGCGCTGGCCGCGCACTTCGCCACCTGGATGCCGAGCGCGCAGCTCACCTCGGTGGCCGCGGCCACCGCGCTGGGCGCCACCCAGCCGGTGTGGCAGGGGCTGATCGCCCGCTGGCAGGGCCGGCGGCTGCCGGTGGCGGTGTGGGCCGGCATCGGGATCGCCGTGGCCGGCGCGGCGCTGGCCACCGGCGCGGACGTCGACGTCTCCGGCCGGGCCTTCGCCGGCGATCTGCTCGCGGTCGCCGGTGGCATGTTCGCCGCCGTCTACACCGCGCTCGGCGAGCGGGCCCGGGCCACCGTCAGCACCGCCACCTACACCACCATCTGCTACGGGGTGTGCGCGGCGATCCTGCTGGTGGTCTGCCTGCTCGGCGGGGTGCGCCTGCACGGCTACCCGCCGACCACCTGGCTGGCGGTCCTCGGTCTGGTGGCCGGCGCCCAACTGCTCGGCCATTCGATGTTCAACTACGCCCTGCATCGGGTGTCGGCCACCACGGTCAGCGTGCTGATCCTGCTGGAGGCGCCCGGCGCGGCCCTGCTCGCCTGGGTCTGGCTCGGCCAGCTGCCCCGCGTGCTCGCCCTGCCCGGGCTGGCCCTGCTGCTGGCCGGCGTCGCGGTTGTCGTCGTCGGCGGGGCCCGCTCCGGCCGCCGGACCGAGCCGGTTCCGGTGCCCGCCGACGCGGCCCCGATCGCCGACTGAGCCGGCGGGGTCCCCCATTCCGCCCGAGTGTGCCGATTCGGCTTCCCGGCCGGCGGCTTTGGCTGAGAGTGCAGGGGGTGGGAGCGCGAGGCGAGCGGCGCGACGACGAGGTCGAGCAGGGGACCGTCGTCACGCCCTCGGCCGAGTTCCCGCCGCTCGATCCGGCGGAGCGGGCGGCGCTCGGCCGGATCGGGGAGCGGTGGCGTCCCCCGCACGCTGACGGCGCGTTGCCCGTCGACCCGACCCTCGGCCGCAGCGGGCGGCGGCCCGCGCCGAGCCGGTTGGGCCGGCTGGCGCCCTTCGACCTGTTCACCGTGGCGCAGCCGGACGAACTGGTCGCCACCGAGCCGGCCAGCGTGCCCGCGTCCCGGTGGGGGCGGGCGCGGACCCGGCTGCGTCGGGTCGTCCTCGGACCCCCGCTGTCCAGCGCCGCCGTGCTGTACGAGCGGATGCGCAAGCTGATCGCCCTGCCCGTGCTCTCCTCCGACCTGCTCAGCTCGGTGGCGTACGGGCCGGAGGCGATGCTGACCGTGCTGGTGCTGGCCGGCAGCGCCGCCCTCGGGCTCGCCCTGCCGCTGGCCGTCGGCCTGGTGGTGCTCATGGTGGCGGTCGGCGCGTCGTACCGGCAGACCATCCAGGCGTACCCGCACGGTGCCGGCTCGTACGTGGTGGCGGGGGACAACCTCGGCGCCCTCGCCGGCCTCGCGGCGGCGGCCGGGCTGATGGTCGACTACGTGCTCACCGTCGCGGTGTCGGTGGCGGCGGGCGTGCACGCGGTCACCTCGGCGCTGCCCGGGCTGGCCCCGGCCACGGTGCCGCTCGGCCTGCTGGTGATCGCCGTGCTGTTCGCCGGGAACCTGCGCGGGGTGCGCAGCGCCGGCAACCTCTTCGTGCTGCCCACGTACGCCTTCCTGGTCGCGGTCCTCGCGGTGCTGCTGGTCGGCTACGCGCGGACCGCGGGCCGGGGTTTCGCGCCGGTGCCGCCGCCGGCGGTGCCGGCCACCGAAGGGCTGGGTCTGCTGCTCGTGCTGCGCGCGTTCTCCTCCGGCGCGGTGTCGATGACCGGCATCGAGGCGGTGTCGAACGCGGTGCCGGCGTTCCGGCCGACGGAGTGGCGCAACGCCCGGACCACGCTCGGCTGGATGGTGGCGCTGCTGGTGCTGCTCTTCGCCGGGCTGACCCTGCTGATCCGGCTGGACGGCCTGGTCCCGGTGCCCGGCGAGACGCTGCTCTCCCAGCTCGGTCGGGTCACCTTCCCGACCGGACCCTGGTACGCGCTGCTCCAGGTGGCGACCACGCTGATCCTGCTGCTGGCGGCGAACACCGCGTTCAACGGGTTTCCCCGGTTGCTCTTCTTCATGGCCCGGGCCGGCCACGCGCCGCGCCGGTTCCTGCACATGGGGGACCGGCTCGCGTTCGGCAACGGGATGGCGGCGCTGGCGGCCACGGCGGCGCTGGTCTTCACCGTGTTCGGCGGGCACACCGAGGCGCTGATCCCGCTCTACGCGGTCGGGGTCTTCCTCGCCTTCACCCTGTCGCAGACCGGGATGGTGGTGCACTGGCGGCGCCGTCGCGGGCCGGGCTGGCGGCGCAAGCTGCTGTTCAACGCGGTCGGCGCGACCCTGTCCGGGCTGGTGCTGCTGACCGCGGCCGGGTCGAAGTTCACCGAGGGCGCCTGGGTGGTGGTGCTCGCGGTGCCGCTGCTGGTGCTGCTCTTCCGGCGGATCCACCGGCACTACGCCACGTTGCACCGTGCCCTGGCGTTGCATCCGCCCGCGCCGCCCGCGCCGCCCGCGCCGCCCGCGCCGTCCGCGCCGCCCGCGCCGTCCGCGCCGCCCGCGCCGCCCGCGCCGTCCGCGCCGCCCGCGCCGTCCGCGCCGCCCGCGCCGCCCGGACCCGCCGGGTCCGCCGAGGGCGAGGAACTGCCCCAGGAGGTACGCCACCTGGTGGTCGTCCCAGTGGCCCGGCTGAACCGGGCCTCGCTGCGCGCCCTGGCGTACGCCGCCTCGCTGGGCCAACCGACGCTGGCCGTGCACCTCGCGCCGGAGGACGCCGAGGCGGACCGGTTCCGCGAGCAGTGGCGGGCCTGGGGCGACCACCTGCGGCTGGAGACCATCGTGTCGCCGTACCGGGCGGTGATCGGGCCGCTCGCGCACTACCTGGAGGCGCTGCACACCAGCCGGCCGGAGCTGACCCTGACGGTGATCGTGCCGGAGGTGGTCCTGCGCCGGCCCTGGCACCGCCCGCTGCACAGCCGCGCCGAGCAGCGGCTGCGGGCCGCCCTGCGGGCGCTGCCCGGCGTGGTGGTCACCAGCGTCCCGGTGCACATCGCGGAGTGACCCTCACAGGTACGCCGCGAAGTGCTCGGTCACCAGCCCGGCGATCGCCTCGGCGTCCCGGCTGCCGTCCACCTCGACCACCCGTACGCCCAGCTCCCGGGCCTGGGCCACGGCGTCGGCGGCGACCAGTTCGTCGCGGGCGACGCGGTTGCGCAGCGCCCGCTCGGGGTCGCTCACCCCGGGGTGCCGGGCGCTCGCCCGGGGCAGCCGGGCCAGCTGGTACGCCCGGAACTCGGCGCTCGGCACCAGCACCACCATCTGCCGGGTCGACTCGACGACCGGGGCGACCAGTTCCGGCCGCAGCCCCCAGCCCTCGGCGACCACCCGGCGGGCGCTGACCAGCGCGCCCAGGTCGTCCAGCACCCACTCGAAGCGGCGGGGGAAGCCGGCCAGCGTCTCGGCCGCCATCCGCCGCGGGTCGGTGTCGACCCAGACCGTGTCCGGGTCGGGGCCGCCGGGTGGTGCGCCGCGCCGGATCCGGTCGGCGATCCGCCGGTCGTCGTGGCCCCGGGCGTCGTGCCGGTCGTAGAGGTACGCGGTCAGGCCGTGCCGCAGGGCCAGGGTGACGGCGAGGGTGGTCTTGCCGGCCCACTGGGCCCCGCCGATCCAGAGTGCCCGCCGGGCGGTGGCCAAGGGATCGAAGTCCATGCCTCGACCCTGGACGTCCGGCCGTCCAAGATCAAGTCTTGTTCTTTCCCGCTCCGGGTGATGAAGTGAGGGGGAGAGGGCGGTCAGACGTCCCGGACCTCCAGCACCTCGGTGCGGGGGGCGGCGTCGCCCAGCGCGGCCCGCAGCGCGACGCGCTCGGGGTCGACCAGGAACGCGTCGTAGCCGGCCCGCGCGGCGAACCGGATCACGTGCACCTCGGTCCCCCCGTCCCCGGTCCGCAGCCGCCGCTCCAGCCGCCCGCCGTGCCGCCCGAGCAGGGCCAGCACGGCGTCCTCGTAGCGCCGGCCGGCCTCGGCGTCGGCGCCCAGGTCGACCAGCGCGACCACCCGCAGCACCCCGGCCGGCTCCGTGACCAGCGACTTCCAGAACTGGTGGTCGACGTGGCCGCCGGGGATGCCGTCCCGGATCCCGGTGTCGGAGTAGCCGTGCCGCCGGTAGAAGTCCGGGGCCTGGAACGAGAACGACGCCACCGAGATCTCGGTGCAGCCGCGCCGCCGGGCCTCCTCCTCGGCGGCCCGCAGCAGCCGCCCGCCCCAGCCGGCGCGCCGCCGGTCGTCGCGTACCCAGACGGTGTTGATCCCGGCGCGCCCGCCCCAGGTC
Source organism: Micromonospora sp. NPDC050495 (assembly GCF_040655175.1). Classification (NCBI taxonomy): domain Bacteria; kingdom Bacillati; phylum Actinomycetota; class Actinomycetes; order Micromonosporales; family Micromonosporaceae; genus Micromonospora; species Micromonospora sp. NPDC050495. The sequence goes on from NZ_JBFAJK010000013.1 coordinate 71,081, forward strand.
CAGCCGGTCAGCCCGGCCGCCAGCGTGCCGTCGGGGTCCACCGCCCGCACCGAGAGGCCGGCCTCGTCGTCGGCGCCGGTGGCGGCGTTGTTGAATGCGGTCAGCTCCCGCTCGATCCGGGCGGTCAGCTCCGGATCGTCGCCACCGACGTGCAGGGTCGTCGCCTCGTGCTCGGTCATCGGCGCAGTATCGCAGCGGACCGCAGCGCGGTGGCAACCGGAAAACGGCTCAGGCGGGCACGCCGACGGCCCGCGCGCTCGCCGTCCAGAGCCGGGCGGCCAGCGCCGGGTCGCCCGCCTTGGCGCGCGGCCGGTGCGCCTTCCGATCGGCGTAGTAGCCGCCGGTGACCAGCCGGGACGGGTCCTGGTTGGCCAGCCAGACCAGGGTTTCCGCGCCCTTCTCCGGGCTGCGGAACGGCAGCAGCCGCATGCCCAGGGCGACCACCCGGCTCTCGTTGCCGAACCGGGTCCGCACCACGCCGGGGTGGAACGCGTACGCCGGCACCTCCGACCAGCGCCGGGCCGCCTCGGCGGTGAAGAGGATGTTCGCCTGCTTGCTGGTGCCGTACGCCTGGAACGGCCGGTACCGGCGCAGCGCCGCGTTCAGGTCGTCGGGGTCGAGGATGCCGCTGCGGTGCGCGTCGGAGGCGGTCACCACCAGCCGCCCGATCCGGTCCCGCAGCAGCGTGCTGAGCAGGAACGGGGCGAGGTGGTTGGCCTGCATGCTCAGCTCGAAGCCGTCGACCGTGGTGACCGGTTGGAGCACGATCGCGCCGGCGTTGTTGGCCAGCACGTCGATCCGGTCGTACCCGGCGCGCAACTGCTCGGCGAGCCGGCGTACGTCGTCGAGCACGGCGAAGTCGGCGCGGAACAGTTCGGGGCGCTCCCCGCTGGCCTCGCGTACCCGGTCGCCGGCGATCTGGAGCCGGGCCGGGTCCCGCCCGACCAGCACCACGTGGTCGCCGCGGCGGGCCAGGTCGACCGCGGCGGCCAGCCCGATGCCCGAACTGGCACCGGTCACCACCACGATCCGACGCTCAGTGAGATCTTCCACAGGTCCATTCACCCCGGTCACGGGACGAGGTTACCGTGGCGTCACAACGGCCCTTTGGGATCGTTAAGTTCTCGTCTTTCACCTGGAGGCGTCGGCCTGCCCGCCGGACGCTGGAAGGAGCGCATCCATGGCCGCTGTCGGTCGCCCCCGCCGGTCCTGCCTCGCGGTACCCGGTTCCAGCGTCAAGATGCTGGGCAAGGCCCAGGGCCTCCCCGCGGACCAGGTCTTCCTGGACCTGGAGGACGCGGTCGCCCCGCTGGCGAAGCCGGACGCCCGCAAGAACATCGTCGCCGCGCTGAACGAGGGCGACTGGTCCGGCAAGGCCCGGGTGGTACGGGTGAACGACCTGACCACGCCCTGGACCTACCGGGACGTGATCGAGGTGGTGGAGGGCGCCGGCGCCAACCTGGACTGCATCATGCTGCCGAAGGTGCAGAACGCCGAGCAGGTGCACTGGCTGGACCTGCTGCTCACCCAGATCGAGAAGACCCTCGGCCTCGAGGTGGGCCGGATCGGCATCGAGGCGCAGATCGAGAACGCGGCCGGCCTGGTCAACGTGGACGCCATCGCGGCCGCCTCGCCCCGGGTCGAGACCATCATCTTCGGGCCCGCCGACTTCATGGCGTCGATCAACATGAAGTCGCTGGTGGTGGGCGGGCTGATCGCGGACTACCCGGGCGACCCCTACCACTACATCCTGATGCGCATCCTGATGGCCGCGCGGATGCACGACAAGCAGGCCATCGACGGCCCGTTCCTGCAGATCCGCGACGTCGACGGGTTCCGCGAGGTGGCCAGGCGTTCGGCGGCGCTGGGCTTCGACGGCAAGTGGGTGCTGCACCCCGGCCAGATCGACGCGGCCAACGAGGTCTACTCGCCGGCGCAGGCCGACTACGACCACGCCGAGTTGATCCTCGACGCGTACGACTACTACACCTCGGAGGCGGGTGGGAAGCTCGGCGCCGTGATGCTCGGCGACGAGATGATCGACGAGGCGTCCCGCAAGATGGCGCTGGTGATCGCGGCCAAGGGCCGGGCGGCCGGGATGAGCCGTACCTCGTCGTTCACCCCGCCCGCGGAGTGAGCGCGGATCGGGCCGCCGCGGCTGACCGGGGCGGCCCGATCCGTCAGTAGCTGCTGTCGTTGTTGACGGCGATCACGATCGCCACGATGTAGGCGGCGATCAGCACCACCATCAGGCCGGTGAGGATCCAGCCGATGATGACGCCGGCCTTCGCCATCCCCTCGCCCTGCTCGCCCCGCTCCCGGATCTGCTTCAGCGCCACGTGCCCGAGGATCGCGCCGATCGGGGCGGTGATGCACGAGGTGAAGCCGAGCAGCGCGAGCGCCATCGCCGCGATGGCCAGGCCGTTGGTCTTGGTCGCCGGCGGCGGGTACCCGGGGTAGCCCGGCGGCGGGTAGCCGGCCGCCGCGTACGGGTCGCCGGGTGGTGGGTAGCCCGGTGCCGCGTACGGGTCGCCGGGTGGTGGGTAGCCGGCCGCCGCGTACGGGTCGCCGGGTGGTGGGTAGCCCGGTGCCGCGTAGGGGCCGGCGGGTGGTGGGTAGCCCGGTGCCGCGTACGGGTCGGCGGGGTTTGGCTGGGTCGGGATCGGGCTGCCGCTCATCGGTAGCGTCGGGTCGGCCGGTGGGGCCGACTGCGGGCCCGGCGCCGAGGGGTCCTGCCAGCCACCGGACGGTGGGGGATAGCTCATCGGTCATCTCCGTAAGGTCTTCGGGTGCCGTCAGGGTAGCCAGCGGGAGGCAAGACCGAGGACCGGCTTTCCGGGTGCCGCGTTGCCCGGAACGTCCCCAGCGGGCAGGATCGCGGCATGGCACTTGACGCGCGCGGCGGTCGGTCGCGACGGGACGTGAGCCGACCCGGCCTGGTACGACGCTCCCGCGGTGGGCCGGCCGCCGGTTCAGCCGACCAGGACCAGCCGGCGCCGCTGGCCGAGCCGGTCACCATGCGGCTGGACGGCCGGGTCGCGCTGGTCACCGGGGCCGGCAGCGCCGACGGCATCGGGTACGCCACCGCGCGCCGCCTCGCCGACCTGGGCGCCCGGGTGGCGATCGTCTCCACCACCCGGCGGATCCACGACCGCGCCGGTGAGCTGGGGGTGACCGGCTTCGTCGCCGACCTCACCGACGAGTCCGAAGTGGGCGCGCTCGCCGACGCGGTGGCCGAGCAGCTCGGCGACGTCGAGGTGCTGGTCAACAACGCGGGCCTGGCCAGCCGAGCCAGCCCGGAGGTGCTGCGCCCGGTCGCCCAGCTCAGCTACGACGAGTGGCGCGGCGAGATCGACCGGAACCTCACCACGGCGTTCCTGTGCAGCCGTGCCTTCATCGGCGGGATGGCCGAGCGGGGCTGGGGGCGGATCGTGAATCTCTCCGCCACCGCCGGCCCGGTCAACGCGCTGCCCACCGAGGCCGCGTACGCGGCGGCGAAGGCGGGCGTGGTCGGGCTGACCCGGGCGCTGGCGATGGAGATGATCGCCGACGGGGTCACGGTGAACGCGGTCGCACCCGGCACCATCTACACCGCGGCGTCGACGGCCGCCGAGATCAAGCAGGGGCTGGGCACCCCCGTCGGCCGGCCGGGCACGCCGGACGAGGTGGCGGCCGCGATCGCCTTCCTCTGCTCACCGGCCGCCTCGTACATCACCGGGCAGATGCTGGTGGTGGACGGCGGCAACAGCGTGCGCGAGGCGCAGTTCCGCTGAGCGTCAGCGGTAGCCGCCGTTGTCGGAGTTCGCCCAGATCGAGAGGCCGATCCAGCCGCAGCAGAAGAGCAGGCCGAGGGCGGTGAAGACGTAGCTGAGCACCAGCCCCCAGGTGGCGAGCTGGTTGCCCTCCTCGCCGGTCTGCCGGATCTGCCGCTTGGCCAGGTGGCCGAGGACGATCCCGACGGGGGCGAAGACGAAGGCGAAGACCAGCGACAGGATGGCGAGCACGTTCGGCCCGCCGCCCGGTCGTGGTCCCGGGCCGGGCGGCCCGTACTGCCCGTACGGGGGCTGCGGGGCGTACGGGGGTTGCTGCCCCCAGGGCGGCTGCTGCGGGTGCCCGTAGGGCTGGCCGTAGGCCGGTGGTTCGTGCGACTGTCCGTAGGCCGGTGGCTCGTACGGCGACGGCGGCTGCTCCGGCTCACCGGGTGGTTGACTCACGCCTCCTTGCCCCTTCCGTCGCAGGCCAACGGCCTTCTCTCTTGCGGACGCTACCCGCAGCGGTGAACCTTTTCACAGCGGTTGTGTGGACTGGTCACCTTGGCCTCGCCCGGCCTGAGGTCGATACTGACCGAGCGTTCAGTTACCCATGAGTAATGCGCCGATCCCCCGGAGGCTGAGATGGCCCGACTCGCCCAGACGCCCGGCCTGACCGACGTGCAGCGGTCGATCCTGGAAACCGTCCGGGAGTTCGCCGACAAGGAGATCATTCCGCACGCCCAGCGGCTGGAGCACGCCGACGAGTACCCCACCGACATCCTCGACGGGATGCGGGAGATGGGGCTGTTCGGCCTCACCATCGACGAGGAGTACGGCGGCCTGGGCGAGTCCCTGCTGACGTACGCCCTGGTGGTCGAGGAGCTGTCCCGGGGCTGGATGTCGATCTCCGGCATCGTCAACACCCACTTCATCGTGGCGTACCTGATCTCTCAGCACGGCTCGGCGGACCAGAAGGCCCGGCTGCTGCCCCGGATGGCCACCGGCGAGGTGCGCGGTGCCTTCTCCATGTCGGAGCCCGAGTGCGGCTCGGACGTGTCGGCGATCAAGTCGAAGGCTGTCCGCGACGGCGACAGCTACGTGCTCAACGGCCAGAAGATGTGGCTGACCAACGGTGCCTACTCGTCGGTGGTGGCCACCCTGGTCAAGACCGACACCGGCGCCGACTCGGTCTACGGCAACATGAGCACCTTCCTGCTGGAGAAGGAGCCCGGCTTCGGCGAGACCGCGCCCGGCCTGACCATCCCCGGCAAGATCGACAAGATGGGCTACAAGGGCGTCGAGACCACCGAGATGGTGCTCGACGGCGTGACCGTGCCCGCCTCGGCCGTGCTCGGCGGTGCGGAGAAGGTCGGCCGCGGCTTCTACCAGATGATGGACGGCATCGAGGTCGGCCGGGTCAACGTGGCCGCCCGCGCCTGCGGCATCTCCATCCGCGCCTTCGAGTTGGCCGTCGCGTACGCCCAGCAGCGCAAGACCTTCGGCCAGCCGCTCGCCAAGCACCAGGCCGTCGCCTTCAAGCTCGCCGAGATGGGTACGAAGATCGAGGCCGCGCACGCCCTCATGGTCAACGCCGCCCGGCTCAAGGACGCCGGCCAGCGCAACGACGTCGAGGCCGGCATGGCCAAGCTGCTCGCCTCGGAATACTGCGCCGAGGTGGTCCAGGAGGCGTTCCGCATCCACGGCGGCTACGGCTACTCCAAGGAGTACGAGATCGAGCGGCTGATGCGGGAGGCCCCGTTCCTGCTCATCGGCGAGGGCACCTCGGAGATCCAGAAGACCATCATCTCCCGCGGCCTGCTCAAGGAGTACAAGCTCTGAACTGACCAACCGGTTCGCCAGCTCACCCGGCCGGTTGATCCGACGGGCCAACAGCCCCGGCCCAGCCCGTCGTACCGTACGGCGTGCCTCTTCCACCCCACCGCGCGGCGCTGCGACCCGTCCTGCTGCTCCTCGCCCCGCTCCTGCTGGTCCAGCCGCTGTGGCGGCTGCTGCCCGTCGCGGAGGCCGACCCGCCGCGACTCGTCAACGGCGTGCTGGTGCTGCCGCCGGCGGGCTGGCCGGAGGCGCTGGCCGTCGCCGTGATCTGGAGCTGGGCGGTGACCGCGGGAGTGGCGGCACTGGCCGGCCTGGACCGCCCGCTACGCCGGGCCCGACGGGCGCTCCCGACGGTCTGCCTCGCCCTCGCTGCCGCCGTCGTGGCGGTGGTCGCCGGGATGTCGCTCGTCGCCCTGGCTCTCCCCGGGGACCTGCTCCTGGTGGGCGCGCTGGCTGCGCTGGTCGCGGTACCGGTGGCCGTGCTCCTGGTCCGGCTGGCACTCGTACCCGCGATCGCGGTGCTGACCGGACTCCACGGGACGGCAGCCATCCGCGCGGCCGCCTCGACGGTGGGCCGCCACGTGGTGCACGCCGCCCTGTTGCTGCTGCTCGGGGTGGCGCTGCCGGCCCAGCTTTACGGCTGGCTGTTCCGCCGACCGGAGGAGCTGGTCACCGGCCACCTCGGCGGTGCCGCGGTGTGGGTGCTGCGGGACGTCGTCCTGGTCGCCGTCGCGGTCACGCAGTCCTGGACCCTGCTGGCCGCCCACCGTCGGTTCAGTGTCCACGAGCCCGGCCGGACGGCGGCGCCCCCGGACCGGGTGCCCGCGGAGCCGCCGCCGCGCTGGCGTCGGGCGGCCACCCGGATCACCGTGCCGCTCGGCGTCGCCGCGCTGCTGCTGCCCGGTGCCGGGGCCGGCGTGCTGGCCGAGAGCGGCGTGCTGGCCGACGTCAACGTGCTGTCCTGGTCGGCCTCCGGCCGGCTCGTCGCACTCGGCTGGCCGGCGGGCCGCCCGCCGGTGCTGGTCAGCCAGTCGACCATCCACGATTGTCTCGATGACCGGTGCGGACGGTCCCACCCCACCGAGCTGGCGCGACTCGCCCTGGAACCGTCCGGCACGGCCGTCGCCGATGACGGCACCGTGTGGGTGCTCACCCAGCACCAGTTGGAGCGGTGCGACCCGGCGCGGACGTGCCAGCGGTCGGACGGCATCCTAGAGGTGCTGCGGGACAGCCGCTCGGAGGCGCTCACCCCGGTGCCCGGCGGCGGCGTCCTGGTCGCCACGGCGACCCCCGTACCGCAGCGGGCCGGCGGAGCCCCGGTCCAGCCCGGGCTCGTCGTCGACGACGAGCCCGGGCTGGACCGGCCGATGATCGAGCTGGGCTTGCTGCGCTGCGCGGACGCCCGGTGCGAGCGGCCGACGACCGCAGTTCTCGGCCGGGTGCCCCATTCGGGAGGCGACCTGGGCAGCGGCGAGCTGACGATCCGGATCGGCGGCGACGACCGAGCGGTGATCGCCTTCCGCCCGGAAGGTCAGGCCGGCACCTGGGTCGCCTGGTGCGCCACCGTCCGGTGCGACTCCGGAAACGTCGCGCCGCACGGCCTACCGGCCCCGGAGCGACCCGCTGGGATGCCCACCGACGAGGCACTGGCCCTGCTGCACCTCGGCGACATCCTCCACTGCCTGCGCCCGGGCGGCTGTGCCAGCAGCGAGCCGGTGCCTACCACGGCCCGGCCAGGCGGCGGCGTCTACGGGCTGGCCGTCGGCTGGCCCGCCGCCGAGGGGATCCGAATCCAGGTCGGCACGCCGGCGCCCACGCCCCCACGGCTGTATCTGTGGAGCTGCCCCGACGTGTTCTGCCGGCGGCCGGCGCGGCGTATCCCGCTGGTCCCGCTCCCGTACGAGTCGACCGTCCGGGTGGGTCGGCTCCCCGGGGAGCCCTGGTTGCTCGCGGCGGCCCCGGACGGTCGGGTCGTGGCCGCGTCGGCGCAGCCGGAACAGGTGGTGACCGTGGTGCCGTGAGCCGCTGAGTCGCGGCCGGGAGACCGCCGCCCGCCGGACCAGTGTGAGCGGGCCGCCGGCCGGCCGGAGCACCTCGAGCAGGCCGAGCGGGTGCGGGCCCAGCCCGCCCCGGTCATCCGACGCCGGCTGAGGCCCGGCCTCTCGCTCAGCCGGTCGGCTCGGGCGCGGTGATCGGCAGCCCGACCGCCAGGACGTGGGGCCGCGACCGGACCTCGTCGATCGCGGCGAGCAGCCGCTCGTCCGGGACCGCCAGGCCCCGGCCGCCGACCACCGGTGGCGGTATCTGCCGCACGGCCAGGCGCAGCCGCACACCGCCGCCGTCCCACAGGCTGGCCCCGGCGATGTCCGGCCAGGCGTACCGGTGCCAGCCGTCGCGCAACCCGCTCGCGGTCAGCGCCACGCGGTCCGGGAACCGCACCTCCTGGTAGACGCAGACCCCCAGCCCCAGGGCCACCACGCCGAGCAGGACCGGTCGGGCGGCCGCCCAGGACCCACCGTCCGGCAGGAGCGAGACCACGCCGACCGTCAGGGTCGTCACCATGGCCGCCGTCGCGATCAGTTCCACCCAGCCCGCAGCCGACCGGCGGGTGACGAAGCCTGGTTCCACGCCGTGCCGGCCGAACACCCGGGCGCGCCAGACGAGCCGGCCGGTCCGCCGGGGCCGCCACCGCTGCTGCCCCAGGTGCACCCCCGCCGCCACCCACGCCAGGCCCCGGACATCATCCAGTTGGGACGCGGTCAGCGGGAGCAGGACCCGGGCGGCCACCACGGCGACCGCGCCGCCGACCACGAGGGACAGCAACCGCCGGGGCCAGAGACCGTCGCGACCGGGCCGCGCCGCCGCCAACGGCTCGGAGGAGAACACGCCCGCAGGGTACGCGGAGCCGGCCAGAACCGGTCCGGACAGCGCTGCGACGGCGGCGCGGTCGAGCGGCCGTACCGCCGACGGCGGTGGCTCAGCCCAGCCGGGTGAGGCCGCCGGCGGCCCGCTCGATGATCAGGCAGCGGTCCTCGACGTAGTCGATGCCCGCCTCCTCGGCGATCCGCCGCGCCTCGGCGGAGAAGATCCCGAGCTGCAGCCACACCGCCGGCGCGCCGATCGCCACCGCCTGGCGGACCACCTCGACCGCGTCGGCGGCCGGCCGGAACACGTCCACCAGGTCGACCGGGTGCGGGATGTCGGCCAGCGTCGGGTACGCCTTCTCGCCGAAGAGCTCGTCCACGGTGGGGTTGACCGGGATGATCCGCCAGCCGTGGCGCTGCATCTCCAGCGGCACCCGGTGCGCGGCCTTGCCCGGGTCGCGGGACGCGCCCACGACGGCGATCACGGCGGAGTCGGCGAGGATCTGCTGAGCGGAACGCATCCGCCGAGCCTAACTCCGCCAGCGTCCCAAGTCCTGCGGGTCAGACCTGGCCGGCCAGCGGCACCCCGGCGAGTTCCCGCCGGAGCCGGTCGTACTCCTGCGCGGTGCCGATCGCGGCCCGATGTTCGGGGTGGGCGACGTAGTACTGGATGGCGGCGGCCAGGAAGTCCGGCGCGACGGTCAGGTCCCGCACCGCCACGAAGGCGCCGCGGCGGGGCCAGCCGAGGCTGCGGCGGACCAACTCCGGGCGGGCGATCGGCAGCCGCAGGAACCGTCCGGCCGCGCCCGGCCCGGTGGGCGCGCCCGCGCCGATCGCCTCCCACGGCACCACGGTCATCGGTCGGGGCGCGCCGGAGGCCACGCCCTCGGGGGTCAGCGTCACGAACGGCACCAGCCACCAGGACCCGATGGCGAACCCGGCGGCGACCAGCAGGTACGCCGCCATGAAGGACCGGTCCCAGCCGTCCACGGCGGACCCCGTGAGGGTGTAGATCGCGTAGTAGACGAAGTATCCGCCGAGGGCCGGGCCGTAGAGGACACCGCGCTGCGGGGGCGCGAAGAAGGCACCGGCCGTCTCGTCGACCCGCAGCCCTTCCCGGCCGGGCCGGCGCACGACCTCGCGGGTGGCCATCCCGAGGAAGAACAGGATGGGCAGCAGGGTCAGGGCCGCCACCGGCCCGCTGACGGACCGTAGCCCGATCGCCGCGAGCGCGAGGCCCACGCCCAGCGCCAACCCGAGGAGGACGAGCTGACGGCGGCGGCGCAGCACCGCATCGATGATCTCCTGCACAGGCGGAGCGTAGGTGATCGGCGCTACAACAGGGAGAGCTGTTCGGCCACGGGTGGCGGGGGCGGATCGGGCGGCCGGCGGTTGTCGCCGACCTCGCCCCGGTGCAGGCCGTGCCGGCGGGCCGCGATCCGCACCCGCGCGGTCAGCTCCCGCTGGTAGGCCTGCGGGGCGTACGAGCCGGCGCGGTAGAGCTGGCGGTAGCGGGGGACCAGTTGGGGGAACTCCCGGGCCAGCCAGTGCGCGTACCACTCGCGGGCGCCGGGGCGCAGGTGCAGGGCCAGCGGGGTGACGCTGGTGGCCCCCGCGGCGGCGATCGCGGCCACCGTCGCGTCGATCGACTCGTCGTCGTCGGTGAGCCCGGGCAGGATCGGCGCCATCAGCACCCCGACCTGGAAGCCGGCGTCGGTGAGCTGGCGTACCGCCGCCAGCCGGCGGCGCGGGCTCGGCGTGCCCGGCTCGACCGCCCGCCACAGCGCCTCGTCGACGAAGCCCACCGAGTACGACAGCCCGACCCGGGTGACCTCGGCGGCCTGGCGCAGCAGCGGCAGATCCCGCAGGAGCAGGGTGCCCTTGGTCAGGATGGAGAACGGGTTGGCGAAATCCCGCAGCGCCTCGAGGATCGCCGGCATGAGCCGGTAGCGCCCCTCGGCCCGCTGGTAGCAGTCCACGTTGGTGCCCATGGCGATGTGCGCGCCGCGCCAGCGCGGGGCGGCCAGGTCCCGGCGGACCAGCTCGCCCGCGTTGACCTTGACAATCACCCGGCGGTCGAAGTCCGCCCCGGCGTCGAGGTCGAGGTAGGTGTGGGTGTTGCGGGCGAAGCAGTTGTGGCTGACCACCCCGTTGGCGATGAAGTCGCCGGTGCCGGTGGTGATGTCCCACAGCGGCAGCTCCAGGCCGAGATCCTCGATGCCGACCACGCGCAGCTCCGCCTGGCACTTCAGGGCCGCGCCCGCGATGGACCGCTTGCCGGTGATCGCCGGGTCGGTGAGGTGGAAGAACCGCAGCCGGGTGGGGAGGCCGCCGGTCAGCCGGACCTGGCGGACCCGCTTGGGATGGCCGGGATCCTCCAGGACCCAGCGGAAGCCGAACCGGTCGAGGGCGTCGGCGACCCGGTCGAGGGCCGCGTCGTCCCGCATGCCGATCCGGAAGACGCCGCGGTGGCAGCTGCCCTCCGCGTCGAAGACCCCGGCCAGGAACCCCAGCCGCCAGTCGTCCGTCGGCGCCTCCGGCCAGCCCACCAGCTCGGCGATCGCCTCGACGTCCCGCTGTCGGGCGGTGCGGATTGCGGTGCCGGCCCGGCGGGCCGAGGTCACCGGGACGAATCGGGCCCGGTGCGCGTCGATCCCGGCGTCGGCGAGGAACCGCGTCGCCCGGCCGAGCGCCTCGTCGTCGGTAACGGCCAGCCGGAACGGGCGATCGGGGCTACCGTCGCCGCGGACCGTGCCGCGGAGCCAACCCCGCCGGTAGTCGGCGGAGTCCTTGGGCGCGGGCGCGAAGCGGCCGGTGCCGATCAGGCGGTTGCTGGTGGTCAGGTACGGCCGCTTGCCGGGCCCGCCCATCGCCCCGGTCACGTGCTTCCAGCCGCGCTCGGTGAGGAACCGGTGGTCGCCGCTCGCCACCAGCGTGGTGCCGTCGGCCAGGGTGACCCGGTGCGCCCGCTTCACCGTCGACCACGTGTCGAGGACCGTGGTGATCACGTAGCGCCGGTAGGCGCCCCGGCGTTCGGTGCCGTAGATCCGGTCACCCGGCACCAGCTCGCTGATCGGCTTCGTGCGCCCGTCTGCCATGAGGATCGGGGTGTCGCCGGCGAGGCAGTAAACGCAGGCATGGGAACAACCCCGGTAGGGGTTGATCGTCCACTCGAACGGGACGCGCGACTGGCCGGGCACCCGGTTGATGATCGACTTTGCCCGCACCTCGTAGAACGTCATGCCGGCGAAGCCGGGGGTGTCGAAGGTGCGGGCGACGGCGCCGGGGAGCGCCAGCGGCAGGGGTGGAGTCGCTGGCGCTGCCCCGTCGGGAGTCCCCTCGTCCGGGGGAGCGGAGAGGTTGTCCCAGCGCATGGCCCTCATTCGAACATGCGTACGAAGATTGTGCAAGTGACGCGGCGGACACCGGCGGTCCGGGAGGGGGCGGGCGGGTGCAGGATGGGGGCATGGAGACGTCGACCTTCGTCTACGACGGCGACTGCGCGTTCTGCACCCGCTGCGCGGAGTTCATCGAGCGCCGGATCCCCACCGGCGCCCGGGTGCTGCCCTGGCAGTTCGCCGACCTGGCCGCGCTGGGCCTGACGGAGGCCGAGTGCGAGGAGGCGGTGCAGTGGGTGGGTGCCGACGGCTCCCGCGCCGCCGGCCCCGACGCCATCGCGAAACTGCTCGGCGGGAGCGCGCCGCTCTGGCGGGCCGCCGGCGCCGGCCTGCGCTTCCCGCCGGTGCGGGCGGTCGCCTGGCCGGCGTACCGGTGGGTGGCCCGCAACCGGCACCGGCTGCCCGGCGGCACGGCCGCCTGCGCGCTGCCGCAGGAGGCCCGGGAGCGCCTGTACGGCCCGACCGGCCGCCCGTCCGCCGGCGCCTGACCCGGTTCAGCCGGCCGTCCCGGTTCGGCCGCAGGTTCCCAGCTCGGCCGGCGGTTCCGCGCGGGCCGGCGGTTCAGCCGCCGGTGGCCGGCTCGGGCGCCGGATCCGCGCCGGCCGGCGGTGCGGCCGACGCGGTCTCACCGTCGGGGTCCCGGGCGGGGTCGCGCCGGCGGGTGAGCAGGCGCCGCGCCCAGAGCACCGGCCGGATCCGCTCCAGCGGCAGGAAGCTGGTCATCGCCACCAGGTGCGGCGCGAACGAGATGGTGATGGTCGCGATGGTGACCAGGTGGAACGAGTAGAAGAAGCCCACCGCGGCCGGCCGCCAGCGGGCCGGCAGCACGAACACCAGCGGGCTGAGCAGCTCGAAGGCCAGGATGCCGAACTGGGCGACGATCAGCAGGTGGGGCACCTGCGCGATCAGGTCGGCCAGGTCGGTGCCGCGCCGGATGATCGCGCGGGCCAGCACCGAGCCGGTGGCCCAGTCGAGGCCGCCGAAGCGGAACTTCGCCCAGGCGGCCAGGAAGTACGTGCAGATGACCGCGATCTGGGTGACCCGCAGTGCCCAGCCGCCGGCCTCCGTACGGGTGGGGTCGCCGTGCCTCGCCCGCCCGGCCGTGGGCAGGACGGCGAGCGCCACCAGGAGCCCGAACCGGTCGTGGTCGACCTTGCCGTAGCTCATCGCGACGATCATCCACTCGAAATAGAGCGCGAAGACCGCCCAGCCGAGCAGCCGGGGCGCCCGCCCGGTCGCGGCAAGCAGCGCGAGCACCAGCAGCACCCAGAAGATCACGCCGACCAGGACCGGCGTGGGGGTGGGCAGCGGCAGCAGCCGGCCGATCAGCAGCGGCCGGTAGAGGTCTCCGGGCACGTCGACCCGGCTGCGCACCCAGGGCGTGAAGATCACCAGGTCGGCGGCGACGAAGAGGTAGACCAGGGTGCGGAAGGCGGCCACCCGGCCGCGGGGGACCGCCTCGGTCAGCCAGCCGGTCACGGGACGGCCTGCCAACGTACGGCGGTGCGGTCCGTCCAGCGGCCGGTGGGGCGGCCGCCCTGGATGTCGTACCAGCGGATCACGATGCGGACCTCGACCAGCGCGGGGGCGGCGGGGTGCCGCTCGGCGTACGCGTCGGCGACCCGGCGCAGCAGGGCGGGGTCGGCGGCGTACCGGGACTGCTGGCCCTCGATCTCGGCCCGGCGGATGCCGGTGGCGTCCTGGCCGAGCGCGACCACCGCGCCGGTGCCGTCGACGCCCTCGACCCGGGTGTCCGGCGCCGGTGCGTCCGGCGGGTCGGAGGTGGAGTACATCCGGAAGGGGCCGAACGGGAAGTCGTCGTCGGCGCCGCGCAGGGTGCCGGCGAGGAGCAGCGCCAGCCCGAGCGCGGTGGCGCCGAGCCGGACCGCGCGCCCGCGGGTGGTCAAGGTCTCCATCGGCTCCGGACGATACGGGATCGACCTGGGCGGAAGGTGTCGGTCCCTCGTCCATTCCTCGCTGGCCGTGTCGCTGGTCCGGACCCTCCTGGGCCCGGTATGACGACGGCCGGACCCTCCCGGGCCCGGGCACGACGACGGCCGGGCCCCCGTCGCGGGGGCCCGGCCGGTGGTCGGTCGGTCAGTGCTGGTGGCCGTGCTCGGCCAACTGCTTGCGGACCTGCTCCATGTCGAGCTGCTCGACCTGCTCGATCAGGTTCTCCAGAGCGGACTCGGGCAGCGAGCCGGGCTGGGCGAAGACGATGACACCGTCCTTGATCGCCATCACGGTCGGGATGGAGCTGATGTTGAACTTGACGGCCAGTTCCTGCTGCGCCTCGGTGTCGACCTTGCCGAACACGATGTCCGGATGCTTCTCCGAGGAACGCTCGTAAACCGGGGCGAACCGCTTACAGGGACCGCACCAGTCGGCCCAGAAGTCGAGCAGGACGATGCCGTCCTGCGCGGTCACCTCGTCAAAGTTGGCGGTGGTCAGCTCAACGGTTGCCATGGCAACTCTCCGATCGGCGCGGATTGACTACGTCCGGTGGAACCAGGGTGGATGCCCTGGAATTCCCGTGAGCCAGGTGACGAAACGCTGCGGAGCGTAGCGGTGGCGCTCCGCATGCATCGAGAGGGCTCAGTTTTTCCCGGCCCTGCTGATCGCATGTGCATGTCGCACTTGCGTGACCCGACGTGATGGGAGCGTTTCCAGGGAGATCACGTTCCGTGCCTGCTACGTATCGGTAACTTGGCGCTTGACGAGCGACTATTCGGTCATGGAGATCGCTTAGGGATTGATCCACAGTTACGCTTCGTATTGTTACGAAAAGATAAATGTGATGCCGGTCTCTGTTGGTGCAGTACCCGCGTACGGCAGAATCTTCCCCATCAGAGCGTGGGCGGCGGGTGCCGGGGAGGGCCCCGCCGCTCATTGCGTCTCCCCCCGGTTCGGTCCGGGTGTGACATTTCCGCATCGCGCGCGCCCCCGCCACCGCCTTAACAAGCGGTAAGGCATGCTGTGCCGAACTCCATCGCCGCCCGTCGAAGGGGACAAGGATGCAGTTCGGCCGCTACTACGAGGAGTTCGAGGTCGGCGCGGTCTACCGGCACTGGCCGGGCAAGACGGTCACCGAGTACGACGACCACCTCTTCTGCCTGCTCACCATGAACCACCACCCGCTGCACCTGGACGCCCACTACGCCGAGTCGGCGAGCCAGTTCAAGCGCAACGTGGTGGTCGGCAACTACATCTACTCCCTGCTGCTCGGCATGTCCGTGCCTGACGTCAGCGGCAAGGCCATCGCCAACCTGGAGATCGAGTCGCTGCGGCACGTGGCCCCGACCTTCCACGGCGACACCATCTACGGCGAGACCACCGTGCTGGACAAGCGGGAGTCCGCCTCGAAGCCGGACCGCGGCGTGGTCGCCGTGGAGACCCGCGGCTACAACCAGGACGGCACCCTGGTCTGTGTCTTCCGCCGCAAGGTGATGGTCCCCAAGCGGGAGTACGCGGCCGCCGCGGTGCCCGCCGGCGTGGACCCGGAGCGGCCCAGCTTCCCCGAGCCGCGCTGACCCGACGGTCCGGCCGGGCCCGCCGCGGCGTTCCGCGCCGGGAGCGGGCCCGGCCGCCGTCACGGGGCATATGCTGACGCCGGAGGTCCCGCGATGAGCGAGTGCAGCGCGCGCATCACCAGGTCCGGCGGGTCGGTGCCGCCCGGCGCCGCGGAGCGAGCCGGAGTGGCGGCATGAGATCCTCCGCCGCCGAGCCGCCCTCCGCCGGGCGCCGCGCCGCACCGCTGACCACCTCCGTCTACTCCGCGGCGGAGTGGGACCTGCTGACCGACCTGCCGGGCCGGGTCCTGGTGGCCGCCGCCTCGCCCGCCCCGGGACGGCCGCCGCGCGGGGTCGCCGCCGGCCTCGCCGGCCTGGACGCGGTCGCCGCCGGCCGGGCCTTCGACAGCGACCTGGTCCGGGCCGTGGTCGCCGCCATCTACGCCCGGCACGACGGCAGCGCCGCCCGGGACGAGCGCCTCACCGACCTGGTCGACCTCCTCGCCGCCTGCCGAGCGACGGTACGGGTGCTGCGGCGCCGCGCCGACCCGGCCGACTCGGCGGCGTACCGGCAGTGGGTGCAGTCCGTGGCCGCCCGGGTCTGCCGGACCGGGGACGACGGGTCGAGCCCGGCCGACCGCCGCTTCCTCGACCGGCTCGGCGGCGCGCTGGACCTGCCCTGAGCGGGGTGGCGGCGGGCGGCGCCGGCCGCGGCCGTACCCTCTGGAGACCGTGACCGACGACCAGTTCGACGTGGGGGTGGGGCCCTGGCCCGGCGACCCGCCGGACGACCCCCGGTACGACCCGGAGCTGCTCGCCGAGGGCGACCGGCGCAACGTGGTGGACCGCTACCGCTACTGGCGGCGGGAGGCCGTGGTGGCCGACCTGGACCGGCGCCGCCACGACTTCCACGTGGCGATCGAGAACTGGCAGCACGACTTCAACATCGGCACGGTGGTCCGCAACGCCAACGCCTTCCTCGCCGCTGAGGTGCACATCGTCGGGCGGCGGCGGTGGAACCGCCGGGGGGCCATGGTGACCGACCGCTACCAGCACGTCCGGCACCACCCGACGATCGAGGAGTTCGTCGACTGGGCCGCGGGGCAGCGGCTCCCGGTGGTGGGCATCGACAACCTGCCCGGCTCGAAGCCGCTGGAGACGAGCAGCCTGCCCCGCCGCTGCGTGCTCCTCTTCGGCCAGGAGGGGCCCGGGCTGTCCGACACCGCCCGGACGGCCTGTGACCAGCTCTTCTCGATCGCCCAGTACGGCTCGACCCGGTCCATCAACGCGGGCGTGGCCAGCGGGATCGCCATGCACGCCTGGATCCGCGCGTACGCCGGCCCGCCGCCGGCCTGAAGCCGGGCTGCCCCATGCTGCCGCGCTTTGCGGGATTCCCGGTGTCGGTTCCGCCGACGGATGGAAATACCCGAGCCGGTCCGCGCGGTTCGCTTGACGGCCCGACGGTCCGGGACGACGGTGGGAACGTGAGCGTCGCGGTGAGCTGTCCGAGGTGCGCGGGCCCGGTCCGGGAGCCGGACCTGATGCACGGGGAATCGCGCTGCCTGCGCTGTGGCCCGGTGCCGCCGCTGCACGTGCCCGAGCACATCAACGCCGAGATCATGGCCAGCGTGGTGGAGCGGGTGACGGCCGCCGCCGGCCCCGCCGGGCGGGCGGGCGTACCGCTCTGGTGCCCGTGGCCGCTGCCCACCGGCTGGACCCTGACCGGGGTGGCCTGGGCCGGCGACGACCGGAGCGGGATCCGCGCCACCGCGGTGGCCTGCGCCGGGCCGGCCCCGCTCGACGGTGGACCGGCCGACCTCCTCTTCGTCGCCGAGGACCCGGGGGTGGGACTGGGCTCCCGCTTCGCCGCGCTGCCCGGACCCGACCCGGGACCCCAGGTCGCGGAGGCGCTGACCGATCCCGGCCCTGGTCATCCCGAGCGGGTGCCGCACGCCAAGATCAGGGTGGGCGGCCACCCGACTCCACTGTGGCTGGTGAATTCACCGACGGATCGAAGCGCGTACGCCGGCGAGGCTCGGGGAATGTGGCTGCATGCGATAGCCTGGCCGGCGAGTGCGGGTCACCTCCTCGCGGAAGAAGTCGTGCTGCACGACCTCACCGAGTGGACACCGCCCGAACTCGTGTACGGCGCACCATCTCCGTACCTGCACGGGCGGGCCTGACCGGCCGGCACCGGCGGAGCGGAGACGAACGCAGATATTCACTGTACGACACCATGCTGATACTCTGGGTGCCGCTGCGGTAAACGGACCCGGCGCCGCGCGAGAGGATGGCCCGCTATGGTCAAGAAGGTCCTCACCTGGGCCGGCATCGCATTCTTGATCTTCTTTGTTGCGTACCGGCCAAACTCCGCCGCCGACGTGTTCAAGTCCCTCGGCGGCGGCATCATGGACATCGCCCAGGGCTTCGGCGACTTCTTCACGAGCCTGGTCGCCTAACCACCGATGGGCAGCCCCTCCGGTCCACCCTTCGACCCGGACGACCCCGACCGGGAGCGCCGGGAACGCGACACCGAGCCGATCCCCAGGATCGACCCCGATGACGGTCCCGGCTTCGGTTCGGGCTCGGCCTACGGCACCGGGCCGTCCCTATCGGACGACGCCGCCTTCGGTGACGGGCCCGGCTACGCAGGCGAGGGTCGCTCCGGGCGCGCCTGGATCCGGGATCCGGAGGCCGGCTACCAGCCACCGCAGATCTCCGAGGACGAACTGGCCGGGCTGCGCGCCGACGCGGCCGGCGCCGGCCCGCGCCGGGTGCTGCCGCTGGAGGACGAGCCCAGCTCGCTGGTGGCCCGCTACCTCTTCCCCACCGAGCGCTACCGGGGCGAGTGGAAGCGGCACTGGATCCACCTCTCCACGCCGATCATCGTCGGCGTCGCGGCGACCTTCGTCCTCGGCTACCTCTCCGGCTTCCTGGCCGGCCGGGACGTCGGGGCGTTGACCACCGTCGCGGTGCTGCTCTGGTTCGCCGTGATGGGCTGGGTCGCCTGGCGGGTCGCCGACTGGTGGTACGACCGCTTCATCCTCACCAACAAGCGGGTGATGGTGGTCAACGGGATCATCACCCGCCGGGTCGCGATGATGCCGCTGGTCCGGGTCACCGACATGAAGTACGAGCAGACCCCGACCGGCCGGGCGCTCAACTACGGCACCTTCGTGCTGGAGTCCGCCGGCCAGGAGCAGGCTCTCCGCGAGATCAAGAATCTGCCCAACCCGAACGAGCTCTACCTGCGCGTGGTCGAGGAGATGTACGAGCCGCAGGCCGTCGAGGCCCGGCTGGGCAAGGAGGCCGACGAGGCCAAGGCCGACGACGGGGCGTGAAACTTTCCGACCGAAAATCGGATGTGTCTCGCACCTCTTGCCGTCGACTCGGCCCGCTCCGGCATGGGAGCCTGCCAGGCAGAATGGGCGGCGTGGAGGTGATCGGTGGCCGGCAGGGACCCGCTGGAGGAGGAGTTCCGTGAGTTCGTCGCGGCCCGCTCCAGTGCTCTGCTGCGCACCGCGTACCTGCTCGCCGGGGACTGGGCCACGGCCGAGGACCTGCTCCAGACCGCGCTGACCAAGACCTACCTGGCCTGGAAACGGCTGGGTGGGATCGAGGCCATCGAGCCGTACGCCCGCCGGGTCATGGTGAACACGTCCACGAGTTGGTGGCGGCGGCGCTGGCACGGTGAACGCCCGACCGAGGTGCTGCCCGAGCGGGCCGGCGTGGACGAGATCGAGCAGCAACTCGACCGGGACGTCCTCTGGCGGCACCTCCAGGCGCTCCCGGCCCGGCAGCGGGCCGTGCTGGTGCTCCGCTACTACGAGGACATGTCCGAGGCGCAGACCGCGGCCCTGCTGGAGATCTCACCGGGCACCGTGAAGAGCCAGACCTCCCGGGCGTTGAACACCCTGCGCCGCCGGTTGGGCTCGGCGAGCGCTCTCGGGCTCCCCGCCGACGCGGAGCAGGCGGCGCCGGCCCGGCCCGCGCCGGGTACCCCGGCCACCCCACGCTCGTCCGCCCCGGCCCCCGTGCCGCGCCCGGCCGCCGTGCCGCGCGGCCCGGTCGTATCGGGTACGGCGGCCGCGTCCCGCACCCCGGCCGTGCCGCCGCCCGCGCCGTCGTCCGCACCGCCGCCGCGCCCCGCGCGACCTGCGGCGGCGCGACCCGCCGCCCGGCCGGTCGGCGTCGTGCCGGTGGAGACCTGATGAACCGCACGTCGAATCCCGGCGACAACCAAACCGGCACCCCGCAGCGTCCATTCCGCGTGACCGAGGACGAGCTGGAGCGGGCGTTGCGCGAGACCCTGGCGGGTCGCGTCGCCGCACCGCAACCGCTCGCCGCCGACCCGGCCGCCGTGGCGCTCCGGCGGGCCCGGCGCAGCGGCCGGCGCCGCGCGCTGACCGGCCTGGCCCTGGCCGGCGTGGCCACCGTCCTGGTCACCGCCGGCATGGCCCAGCTCGGCGAGCCCGGCGGCAACCGCGGCACCCCCACCGTGGTGCTCGGCGACCCGCGCGGGTTCTCGCCCGCACCGCTGTCCACGGCCACCGCCCCGTCCCCCGGCCCGGTCCGCGCCGAGCTGGACCTGATCCTCGGGTCCCGGCTCGAGACCAGCGGCGGCGAGCAGCAGGAGCTGACCAACGTCGGCCCGGTCGAGCGGGCCCAGCGCCTCCCCGACGCCGGCGGCTGGCTGATGACCTCGGCCACCCCGGCCGGCCGTACCCTCTGGTGGCTGCCGCCGAACGGCACCCCGCCGCAGGTGCTGCTGGCCGGCGCCGACGCCGTCGCGGTCGCCGCGAACGGCCGCCAGGTGTCCTGGCGCGACGGGCCCAAGCTGCACGCCGCCGGCCTGGTCGGAGGCCAGCTCATCGCCGCCAACGAGACCCCGGCGCCGGCGGGTGCCGAGCCGGTCGGCTTCGCCGGCGACGCCGTGCTGATCCGGCAACCCGGCCGCAGCGGGTTCGCGACCTGGTCGCGGACCGCGGGTGCCCGGCCCGGCCCGACCGCCCCCAACGTGCTGGCCGTCTACGGGGAACTGCCGGACGGGCGGGTGGTCGGCCTGGTCACCGCCGGCAGGCCGGGGCGGCCCTGCGTGGCGCTGCTCGACCCGGCCCGCGGCCTCACCCCGGTCCGCACCGGCTGCGGCCCGGAGCTGGCCGTCGACGGTCTGGGGGCGATCTCCTGGGACCAGCGCTGGTTGCTGCTCAACGGGGCCGGCCGGGCGGCGCTCCTGGTCGACCTGCGTACCCTCGGCGCCACCGTGACCGCCCACCCGGCCGGACCGGCGGTGGTGGCCGGGGTGGCCTGGACCGCGGCCGGGGTGGCCATGCACGTCGACGCCACCGGCGGGCTGGTCCGGGTACGCCCGGACCGGGTGCTGGACGGCGAGCGACCCACCGCCTCGACCATCGACGGGGTCGCCCCCGGCGACCGCCCGGTCGTGGTGGCGGATGCCGGGGCGTGACCCCGGCGGCCACCCGGACCGGGCGGTAGCGTCGGCGGGATGAGCGCCCCGGCCCGGATCGACCTGCACGCCCACTCCACCGCCAGCGACGGCACGCTCAGCCCGGCCGACCTGGTCCGGGCCGCCGCCGACGCCGGGCTGGACACCGTGGCGATCACCGACCACGACACCACCGCCGGCTGGGACGCCGCGGTCCGGGCCCTGCCGCCCGGCCTCGCCCTGGTGCGCGGCGCGGAGATCTCCTGCCGCTGGTACGGCGTCGAACCGGCGATCCCGCTGCACCTGCTCGCCTACCTCTTCGACCCGGACGAGCCGGCGCTGGCCGCCGAACTGGCCCGGATCCGCGCGGCCCGGGAGGTCCGCGCCGAGCGCATCGTCGAGCTGCTCCGGGCCGACGGCGTCGAGGTGAGCTGGCCGGAGATCCTGGCCGGCGCGGGCGGTGGCGTGGTGGGCCGGCCGCACATCGCGCAGGCGCTGATCCGGGCCGGGCTGGTGGCCAGCACCACCGAGGCGTTCGGGCCGCGGTGGCTGGGCGAGCGCTACCGGCTGCCCAAGGAGGACGTCGACGTGTTCCGGGCGGTGGCGCTGGTCCGGGCCGCCGGCGGGGTGCCGGTCTTCGCCCACCCGAAGGCCAGCCGGCGCGGCCGGATCGTGCCGGACGAGCTGATCGTCGACCTCGCGGCGGCCGGGCTGGCCGGGCTGGAGGCCGACCACGAGGACCACTCGCCGGTCGAGCGGGCCCACGTCCGGCGGCTCGCCGCCGAGCTGGGCCTGCTGGTCACCGGCTCGTCGGACTTCCACGGCACGCACAAGACCGTCCACCTCGGCGCGTTCACCACCGACCCGGCCGCGTACGAGGCGATCGTGGCCGCCGGGGTGACCCCGGTCGCTTCAGGCTGAACCCGCCGACCCGCGCGGCTACCGTGTCCGGGTGGATCTCAAGCTCTTCGGCGAGGTCTTCGTGACCCTGCTGGTGATCGTCGACCCGCCCGGCATGATGCCCATCTTCCTCGCGCTCACCGGGCCGCTGGCCGCGCGCGACCGGAACCGGGCCGCCTGGCAGGCCGTCGCGCTGGCGCTCGGGGTCATCGTGGTCTTCGCCGTGGCCGGCCAGACCCTCCTGGCCTACCTGCACGTCGACCTGCCCGCGTTGCAGGCCGCCGGCGGGCTGCTGCTGATCCTCGTCGCGCTGGAACTGCTCACCGGCAAGTCCGACGACCCGAACCAGCAGGCCACCTCCAACATCGCCCTGGTGCCGCTGGGCACCCCGCTGCTCGCCGGGCCGGGCGCCATCGTGGCCACCATGCTCTTCGTGCAGCGCGCCGGCGGGCTCACCGACTACCTGGCGATCGCCGCCGCGATCGTCGCCGTGATGCTCGCCGTCTGGGTGGTGCTCCGCTTCTCCGGCGGCATCGTCAAGGTCCTCCGCCCGGGCGGCATCGAGGTGCTGACCCGGATCGCCGGTCTGCTGCTGGCCGCCATCGCGGTGCAGCTCATCGCCGACGCGGTGGCCGCCTTCGTGACCCAGTACGTCACCATGCGCTGAGCGACGCCCGCCGGTGCGCCCGGTGGGTCGACGGGCCGGGCGGCGGCCTGCCGGGGCGATGGCGGGCCGGGCGGCGGCCTGCCGGGGCGATGGCGGGCCGGGCGGCGGCCTGCCGGGCGCGCGCTGTCGTACCGGGGTGGCAGGATCTCAGGCGTGCGACGACCCTCCCCGACCGGACGACCCACCGGTGGCCGGCCGCCCCGCCCCCGCGCCGAGCAGGCCGAGCAGCTCGGCTTCGAGGGGATGCCGGAGCGGCTCTTCGTCTGCACACCCAGCAAGCTCGGCGCGTACGCGGACTGTCCCCGCCGCTACCGCTACTCGTACGTGGACCGGCCCGCCCCGCCCAAGGGGCCGCCGTGGGCACACAACTCGCTCGGCGCCAGCGTGCACACCGCCCTGAAGAACTGGTACGCGCTCGCCCCGGACCGCCGCCGCCCCGAGGTGCTGGCCACGCTGCTCAAGGGCACCTGGGTGCGCGAGGGCTACCGCGACGACGAGCAGGAGCGGGAGGCCTACCGCCGGGCGCTGTCCTGGCTGGAGACGTACGTGGCCGGCCTCGACCCGGCCGACGAGCCGGTCGGGGTGGAGCGGGTGGTCGCGGTCAAGACCGCGGTGCTCGCCTTCAACGGGCGCACCGACCGGATCGACGCCCGGCCCGGCCCGGACGGGCGGCCCGAGCTGGTGATCGTCGACTACAAGACCGGCCGCACCGGGCTGGACGCCGACGACGCGCGGGGCTCGCAGGCGCTGGCCCTCTACGCGTACGCGGCCGAGCGGGTGTTCCGCCGGCCGTGCCGCCGGGTCGAGCTGCACCACCTGCCCACCGGCACGGTCGCCGCGCACGAGCACAGCCCCGAGTCGCTGCAACGGCAGCTCACCCGGGCCGAGGAGACCGCCCGGGACATCATGGCCGCCGAGCGGGCGGTGGCCGACGGCGGCGACCCCGACACGGCCTTCCCGGCCGAGCCCGGCCCGCGCTGCGGCTGGTGCGACTACCGGCGTACCTGCCCCTCCGGGGCCCAGACGCCGGGCAAGGACCCGTGGGCGGCCGTCGAGCGTCCCGCCGAGCCGCGCGTCGACGGGAGCTGACCGGCCCGGCCGCCGCCCCGGCCAGCGCCGACCCCGCCGCGCCCAGGCGAGGTGCCGGCTGATTCAGGCGGCGGTGAGACGGGCGGCGCGTTCCTTCGCGGCCTGCTGCACCGGGCCCTCCCGGTAGCGGCGCGGCAGTGCCGCCAGGGCGAGCCGCAGCGCCCGCACGCTCAGGTCGGCGGAGAGCTCCGTGGTGGGCAGGCCGAGGCCGCCGTACAGCCGGCGGGCCCAGGGCGGCAGCAGGCCGAGGGCGGTGGCGGCGATCCCCAGGTACGCCCAGCGCGGCGGCCCGAGGTGCAGGCCCAGCCGTACCGGCAGGCTCAGCTTCCAGGGGATCGGCGGGGCGGTGAGGAACAGCGCGGTCTCCGCCGCCTCCTTCGTCATCCGCAGCTCGCCCTGGATGTCCCGGTAGTAGTCGGCCACCTCGGCGGCGGTGCCCGGCACGTCGGCCGGGTCCAGCCCGACCAGGGCCGCGGCCCGCCGTTGCTCGGTGTAGTAGCCGTCCACCTCGGCGTCGGTCAGGGCCAACCCGGCCCGGCGCGCGGTGCTGACGAACGACTCCACCTCGGCGACGTGCACCCAGCGCAGCAGGTCGGGGTCGTCGATCCGGAACTCGTCACCGGTGATCGGGTCGCGGGCCCGCATCCGGGCGTGCCGCGTCCGCAGCCGGCGGCCGGCCGCCTCCGCCTCGGCGCTGGTGCCGTAGATCGTCGTGCCCACGTAGGTGGCGGTCCGGATCAGCCGCCCCCACGCGTCGGTGCGGTAGTTGCTGTTCTGGGCGACACCGGCCATCGCCCGCGGGTGCAGCGCCTGGAGGTAGAGCGAGCGAAGGCCGGCCACGATCAGGATCGGTTCCTCGTGCACCTTCCACGTGACCGATCCCGGACCGAACAGACCGAGGTCATCGGAGGAGTCCACCGCCCAAGCGTGCCACGCCCGTCGGGCGGAGTCAGTCGTCGGCGGAGCGGCGGGCCTGGCAGGTGGGGCAGAGGCCCCAGAAGGTCACTTCCGCCTCGTCCACCTCGAAGCCGTGCGAGGTGTTCGGGTCGAGGCAGGGGGCGCTGCCGGTGGCGCAGTCCACGTCGGCGATCACGCCGCAGCCCCGGCACACCACGTGGTGGTGGTTGTCGCCGACCCGGGCCTCGTAGCGGGCCGGCGAGCCGGCCGGTTCGACGCGGCGCGACAGCCCGGCCCGGGACAGCGCGCCGAGCACGTCGTAGACCGCCTGGGTGGAGACCGAGTCGAGGCGTTCCCGCACCCGGCGGGTGATCTCGTCGACCTCGAGGTGACCACCGGCGGCGAGCACGTCCAGCACGGCGAGGCGCGGTCGGGTGACCCGCAGGCCCCTCGACCGGAGCAGTTCCTCACCCCTGGACATGCAGCAATGACAGCACGTGGCGCATCGACCGACAAGCGGCGTGCGGCCCGGGGTGGCCCCGACCACAGGTCGGATCGGCCGGCCGGTGAACCGGTCGGGCCGGCGGTGCGTGTCATGGGGCGTCAGCGGATTGTCGATCACATCGACGTACGCTGACTGGCCAGGAAGCCGCATCAACTGCCGGAGGGTGTCGGTGTTCAAGGAGATCAACGGTCTGCCGGGTCACGTCCTGGTGATCCACGCCGTCGTGGTGCTCGTCCCGCTGCTGGCGCTGTTGGCCTCCGGCTACGGGCTGGTGCCGCGGTGGCGTCCGCGCCTGGGCTGGGCCGTGCTGGCCCTGTCCGTGGTGACCCCGATCGTGGCCTGGGTGGCCACCGAGTCGGGCGAGGAACTGGAGGAGGTGCTGCGCGGCCGGGGCTACCCGCCGGAGGGCCTCCAGAAGATCCACGAGCATTCCGAGTACGGCGACACGCTGCTCTGGTTCACCGTGGGTCTCGCCGTGGCGGCCCTGGTGCTGCTGGCTCTGACCAGCCGGAATCCCCGGATGACCCGGCTGCCCTCCTGGCTGACTTGGCTGGTCACCGCGGTGGTGCTGGTGCTGTCCGTGTTCGCCCTGGTGTACGTCTACCTGACCGGTGACAGCGGGGCCCAGATGGTGTGGAGCAACATCGTCTGACCGGGCGGCCGTTCCGTCTGAGCGGCGGCCGGTCGGGTGGCCGTCAGAACAGCACCCGCGAGCAGAGCAGGCAGACCAGGACCACCAGCACGACCGCGGCGAACCCGCCGAGGCCGTAGGTGACCCGTTGCGCCTGCTGTTCGGCGTGGTCCATGGCGGCCATGTCCTGCGGCGGTAGCCGCCGGGGCGGTGCGGGCTGCACGTACAGCGGCGGCCGCCAGCCCGGCGGCGGCGGGACGCTGGCCGGCGGCCCCGCGTAACGACCTCCCTGTCCGCCCCCGGCCCAACCCCCGTCGGGCTGCCCGCTGCTCGCCCAGCCCGCGTTCGGCTGCCCGCTGCTCGCCCAGCTGCCGGCCGGAACGCCTCCGCCCGGCTGCCCGCCGCCCGGCCAGGCACCGGCCGGGCCGGTGCTCGCCGCGGGCCGGGCCCATCCGCTGTCGCCGGTTGCCGCACCGGAGCCGCGCGGCTGCGGTTGTGCGCCGCGGGCCCAGGCCTCGTCCACCGGTCCGGACCTGCCGACCCAGGGCTGGTGCGGCTGCCCGCCGGTGGCTCCGGCACCCGCGGCGGCCGGGCCGGCGGGACGGGAAGTGTTCTGTGGCGCGCCCTCCGCCGGACGGGACCAGCGAGTGTCGGGACCGCCAGCGGGGCCCTGGCCCGGGTCGGGCTCGTCGGCCGGCCCAGGGCCTCCAGCCGGGCCGGGGCCTCCAGCCGGGCCGGGGCCTCCAGCCGGGCCGGGGACTCCAGCCGGGCCGGGTCCGCCGGTCGGCCCGGGGTTCGCGGCGGGAACGGGTCCGTCGGTCGGCCCGGGGTCCGTGGCTGGGACGGGGCCGTTGGCCGGGCCGGGGCCGTCGCCGCGCAGGGTCGGGTCGGGCACGTTGTCGGGCCGGCCCGGGGCCGGGTTCGCGGCGCCGGCGAGACCGGCCGGCTCGTCCGGGGCCGGGCGTCGCCAGATCTCGTCCTCGGGGCTGCCACCGCTCGGCGTCGTCACGCCGACCGACGCTACCAACGCCCGCGCCACCCGACCCGCCGGACGCGACGGGCAAGTCGCTCGTGGCGGGGCCGCCGGTCGCCGTCGTGCGAGAAGGCCTCGGTGCCGATCCGCCAGATCCAGGCACCGTCGGAGTCGTTGGCACACCGGCCACACCGGCTGGCCGGCGCAGGCCCACCCACCGCCCTGGCCGTACTGCCAGCCGAGCCGGTTCGTCGGGCAGGCCGCCACGCGCCGGTATCCTTGCCGCTCGTGAGCGATCCCGGCATGCGTGACGACGACGACCGCGTGGTCGACCTCAGCGACGACTTCGTGGTGCTGCCCGAGCAGACCACCGACGACACCGACCGTGGCTGGGGCGAGCGCCCCGGCGGCAACGACGACTGGCTGCTGGCCGAGCGCCCGCCGCACTGGGACTGACCGGGCTCCGGACTGGCCGGGGCTCCGGGCTGGCCGGGGCTCCGGGCTGGCCGGGGCTCCGGGCTGGCCGGGGCTCCGGGCTGGCCGGGGCTCCGGGCTGGCTGGGCTCCGGACTGGCCGGGCTCCGGGCTGGCGGGCGGCCAGAGATCCACTCGGGTTGCCGCAAACCGGCCCTTCACCGACCCGTGATGCCCCGGTCTGCCGCAACCGGCGCGACTGGCTGAGGCCACGATCGGCCGGTGCCGAGGCTGGCCGGCCATGGCGTCAGCCGCGGACCACGACGGCGAAGCGGCTGCCCTCGGGCACACCGACAACCCGCTGCGCCTGCTCGGGCCGGAGCGCCAGGTAGAGGGCGGAGGAGCCGTCGGCCGCCCCGGCGGCCCCGACCACGTCGAGCACCAGGGCCCGGGGGGCGAGCAGGGTGGCCGCGCCCGGCGCCCCGCCGGCCGGCACGACCAGCAGGTCCACCCGGGCCCCCGGGTGCAGCACCGCGAGCGCGGCCGGCTCGGCGAGCCGGACCGGTACGCCGACCGAGCCGCTGGGCAGCGGCAGCGCCCCACCCGGCTGTCCGGGACCGGGGGCAACCGATCCGCCGCGGGGGGCCGTCGGCTCCGGCGATCGACGTGTCGTGGCCGGGGCGCCCGGGGCGGTGCCGGGCGGCGGGCAGCCGGCCGGGGTGGTGAGCACGGTGGCGGCCAGGCCGAGCAGCGCGGCGACCAGCGCCACCCGCAGCAGGGTGCCGCCGCGGGGCAGGCCGCGCCAGCGCACCGGCCGCAGTGATCCCTCGCCCGCCACCCGCGCCCCTTCCGCCGCCAGAGTCCGACGCCGGCAGGCTAGGCACGCCCGGGGTCAGCCCGCCCGCGACCGTCCACGGCCTGTGGACAACCCGGCACCCTGTGGACAACGCCCGCCAGGGGTGCCGCCGTGCTATCCGCGCCGGCCACACAGAACTGTCCGTCCCGGGCGGAACGGCCACCGTCGGTCAGCGTTGTCCGGCGTGCAGAAGCGGCCGTCCCGGGCGGAACGGCCACCGCCGGTCAGGGCGGTGGCTCGGGGCACGGCGCACAGAAAGTGGCCGTCCCAGGCGGGACGGCCACTTTCGTCAGCGCTGAGGGCTTCGAGTCAGGACGAGCTGCTGGAACCGCTGGCCGCCGGGGCCTTGGCGGACGAGCCGCTGGTCGAGGTCGAGCCGGACGAACCGCCGGTCGACGACGAGCCGGACGAACCGGACGAGCCGGTGCCGGACGACGACTCCGAGGCGGCCGGCTTGGCGGTGGTGCTCGCCGCCGTGTCGGAACCGGACGAACGGGAGTCCGTGCGGTAGAAGCCGGAGCCCTTGAACACGATGCCGACGGAGTTGAACAGCTTGCGCAGCCGCCCCTCACATGCCGGGCACTCGGTCAGCGGCTCGTCAGAGAACGACTGCACCGCCTCGAGCTGGTGGCCGCACGCGGTGCAGGCGTACTGGTACGTGGGCACGTTCTCCTCCGGATCTGGCACGGCCGGTTGGCACTCGACTTATCCGAGTGCCAATGGTGCGTCATCGGACCCGGGTTCGTCCAGCGGAAGAGCCTCGTCCCACATCTGGGAATGTCACCAGCCCATCGACCGGCGTGACGGCGGCGCCGACCGGCCGGTCGTGCGGCTCGGCGGGTACCGCCTCGACCAGCTCGCCGTCGTGCAGCAGCGCCACGGTCGGGGTGGCCGTCGGCACCCGGGCCAGTGCCCGGTCGTACGAGCCGCCGCCCCGGCCCAGCCGGCGGCCGTGGCGGTCCACGGCGAGGGCTGGCAGCACGACGAGGTCGGCGCTGCCGATCGCGGCCGGCCCCAGCCGGGGCCCGGTCGGCTCGCGCAGGCCCCGACCGGCCGCCCGCAGCGACGCCGCGTCGGTGTAGGCGGCCCAGTCCAGGTCCAGGTCGTCGCAGAGCACCGGGAGCAGCAGCTCGGCCGCCGGCGGCAGGGCGGCCCGGAGCACCGCCGGCAGGTCAGCCCCGCCCGGCTCCGAGGAGACCGGCACGTACGCGGTGATCCGGGTCGGGGCGAGCCGGCGTACCAGAGAAACCAGCGTGGCCTGGACGCGCGCCGCCGCCTCCGCGCGGGCCGGTGCGGTCAGCGACCGGCGGCGGGCGAGCACGACGATACGCAAATCCCGTTTCGCCTCATGCGTCACATCCGCTCCATCAGAAAATTCCGGCACGCAACACTCCTGACGCAACGCTTGCCTCCCGGTCACTCTGTGCCAGCATCGCAGGAGGGGCGCGGAACTTCCGGGGGGAAGCTTGACGCTACGCGGGCGGTTGACGGCAGCCTTCCTCGCGGTGGTGCTCGGCCCCGTCCTGCTCGGCGCGTTCTTCGTCGGCTCCACGATGACCACGCTGGACCGCAGCCGGGCCACCGAGCGGCTGGGGCTGGCCGCCGCCGCGGTACGTACCTCCGTCGACGCGCTCTGCCAGCAGCTGCGCGCGGCGGCCGACGCGGTCGCCCTGGTCACCGATCCGGCCGCCCGGGCCCGTGCGGCCGACCAGGTGGTCGGCCGAGGGCTGGCCGGGGCCGTGCGGATCACCGACACGGCCGGCCGGACCAGCTACGCCACCCCCGGCGGCCCGGGCGCCCCCTGGCAGGACTGCGCCGGGGCCGCGCCGGCCGGCGGGCCGGTCCGCGCGCTCGCCGTCCGGGTCCAGTGCCGCGACCCGGCCGGCGTGGACCTGGGCACGGTCGCCGCCGCGCAACCGGTCGACCCGGCCTTCGTCGCCCGGCTCGCCGCGGTGACCGGCGTGGGGGTCACCCTCCTCGACGACGCCGCCGGCGCCGAGCCGGTCGGCCACCCCACCGAGACCCCGGGGGTACGCGAGGCGGTGCTGGCCGCCGCCCGCAGCCTCGACGGGGATCAGGTGACGGCGACCAGCGACGGCCGGTACGTGCGCCGGGTCGGGCCGTCCCCGGGGCAACCCCTGCCGCTGGTCCTCTCGGTGCCCGACGAGCGCCCGCCCGGCCTGTACGCGGCCCTGGTCGGCGCGGTGGTGCTGGCCGCCCTGCTCGCCGTGGCGGCCGCCTGGCGGCTGGCCCGGGCGACCACCCGCCCGCTGGTCGAGCTGGCCGGCGCGGTGGACCGGGTGACCGACGGTGATCTGACCGCCCGGGTACCGGTGCGCAGCCGGGACGAGATCGGCCGGCTGGCCGGTGCGTTCAACCGGATGACCCGGGAGACCGGGAGCTATGTGGCCGCGCTGACCACCAGCCGGGACCAGTTGCGCGGGCACCTGGCGGTGCTCGGCGACACCCTGGCCAGCACCCACGACCTGCAACGCATCCTGCGGGTGATCCTGCACAGCGCGATCGCCGCGACCGGTGCCCGCTCCGGGGCGGTGCTGCTGCTCGACGGCGACGGCGTGCTGGTCGGCCGCTGCGTCGAAGGCCTCGGCGGGGCCGACCCAGCCGACCCGGCCGACCCGGCCGATCCAGCCGGCCCGGCCGACCCGGCGGACCTGGCCGATCCAACCGGCCCGGCCGGCCCAGCCGACCCGGCGACGCTGCGGGTGCCGGTGGGGACCGGCGTGATCGGCACGGTGGCCGCCACCGGGGAGCCGCTCTGCGGCCGGTGGACGCCGGACGACGTCCCGACCGGCGAGCCGGCCTGCGAGACGTACGTGGCGGTGCCGTTCGCCGCGCCGGGGGTGACCGAGCTGGGCGGGCGCGGGCCCGAGCGGCCGGGACACCCGCCGGCGTTCGGCGACCCCGACCCGCCCGGCTCCGGCGCGCTCGGCGTGCTGGTCCTCTACGACCGGGTGGGCGCCGCCGGATTCGACGAGGACGACCTGGTCACCCTGCGCACCTTCGCCGGCCACGCGGCGGTGGCCGTGGAGAACGTCCGGGTGCACGAGGAGGCGCAGCGGCTGTCCCTCACCGACCCGCTCACCGGGCTGTGGAACTACCGCTACCTGCGCGAGTCGATCCGGCGCGAGGTGGAACGGGCCAACCGGTTCGGCCGGATGCTCAGCGTGCTGGCCCTCGACCTGGACCGGTTCAAACACGTCAACGACACCTGGGGGCACGCCGCCGGCGACGCTGTACTGATCGAGTTCGCCCGCCGGGTACGCGGGGAGATCCGCGAGGTCGACCTGGCGTTCCGGCACGGCGGCGAGGAGTTCGTGGTGCTGCTGCCGGAGACCGACGCCCGGGGCGCCACGATCGTGGCCGAGCGGCTCGGCGCGGTGGTCCGGGACCAGCCGGTGCCGGTGGACGGGCACGGCGGGGAGCCGGTCCGGGTGGCCGTCACGGTCTCCATCGGCATCGCCGTCTACCCGGACCACGCCGCCACCGGCCAGCAGGTGCTCGACGCCGCCGACGACGCCCTGTACGCGGCCAAGGCCGCCGGCCGGGACGGCTACCGGCTGGCCCGCCCGCCGGATCCGGCCCCCACCGAGGAACTTCCGGTGGTGGCGGTGGCGCTCAGCCCGCCCGACGGGCTGCCCCGGGCCGGTGCGCCGGACCCCGCCGCGGCGGGGCAGGGCGGCGCGTCTTCCGGTCCTCACCCGCCGCGGCAGAGCCGTGGCCGATAGTCTCGCGGCATGTCGGAGCACTCATCGAACCCCTCAGCGACCGCCGCGACCGGTCGCGCTCGCGCGGTCAAGGCCGTCATCCCGGCCGCCGGCCTGGCCACCCGGTTCCTGCCGGCCACCAAGGCGGTTCCGAAGGAGCTGCTGCCGGTCGTGGACCGGCCGGTGCTGCAGTACATCGTCGAGGAGGCCGCCCAGGCCGGCCTGACCGACGTGCTGCTGATCACCGGGCGTGGCAAGACGTCGATGGTGGACCACTTCGACCGCCGGCCCGACCTGGAGGCGCGGCTGGAGAGCAAGCCCGAGGTGCTGGAGGCGGTACGCCGCCCCGAGGAGCTGGCCGAGATCTACACCTGCCGGCAGCCCGAGCAGCTCGGCCTCGGCCACGCCGTCGGGTACGCCGAGTCGCACGTCGGCGACCAGCCCTTCGCGGTGCTGCTCGGCGACGAGTTCGTCAAGCTGGACGAGCCGCTGCTGCCGGCGATGCTGGACCTGCAGGCCCGCACCGGCGGCATCGTCCTGGCGTTCTTCGAGGTCGACCCGGCCGAGACCAAGCGGTACGGCATCGCCTCGGTGGCGCCGGCCGAGCCGGAGTTCCACGACATCGCCGAGGTCGTCAAGGTGACCGGCATGGTGGAGAAGCCCAAGCCGGAGGAGGCGCCCAGCAACCTCGCGGTGCTCGGCCGGTACGTGCTCCCGGGGCGGATCTTCGACGCGATCCGGCGCACCGAGCCGGGCAGCGGCGGCGAGATCCAGCTGACCGACGCGATGGAGATCCTGCGCAACGAGGGGGTGCCGGTGCACGCCATCGTCTACCGGGGCACCCGCTACGACACCGGCATGCCGCTGGGCTACCTGCAGACCGTCGTGCAGATCGCCTGCGAGCGGGACGACCTGGGCGCCGAGTTCCGCAAGTGGCTGACGGAGTTCGTCAACCACGGCGACGAGACGGTCACCTCCGCGATCCTGAACGGGGTGCGCAACGCGTCGGGCGGTCCCAATACATGACCGCGACGGCCGACGCCGAGGCGGCCGCGAACGAGTTGACGCCGCTCGCCGACTACCTGGGCAGTGTGCTGCGCAGGTTACGCGCGCTGCCTCCGCTCGACCTCGACCTCACCCAGGCGTACGGCAACGTCCTCGCCGAGGACGTGGTCACGCCGCACTCGTATCCCGCCTTCGACCAGGCGGCGGTGGACGGGTACGCCGCGCGCTGGGAGGACATCTCCGGAGGGAGCCGGGGGCCGGGCTACGTCCCGGCCCCCTCCGGTATCCCCGGTGGGCGCAGCATCCGGCTGAACGTGGTCGGCGACCTCGGCGCGGCGAGCTGGCGACCGGTCCGGCTGACCCCCGGCTCCTGCTTCTCGGTGGCGGCGGGCGCCCCGCTGCCGATCGGCGCCGACGTGGTGGTCCCGGTGGAGTGGACCGACCAGGGCATGGCCGCCGTGGAGATCTTCCGCGCCCCCAAGCGCGGGTACGGCCTGCGGCGCGCCGGTGAGGAACTGCCCGCCGGCACCCTGCTCGCCCGGGCCGGCACGTACGTCTCGCCGGCCCTGGTCGCCGTCTTCGCGGCCACCGGCATCGGGCACGTGGTGGTGCGGCCCAGCCCGCGGGTGGTCATCGTGGCCACCGGCGACGAACTGGTCGACGTCGGCCGAGCCAGCCAGCCCGGCCAGGTGGTGGACACCAACTCGCACGCCCTGACCGCCGCCGCGGCCGAGGCCGGCGCGCTCGCGTACCGGGTGGGGATCTGCGACGACGACCCGGAGGCGTTGCGCGGCCTGCTGGAGGACCAGACCCTGCGCGCCGACCTGATCATCACCACCGGCGGCACCGGCACCGGCCCGGGTGACATGGTCCGCCGCATCCTGTCCCGACGGGAGGGCGGCCGGGCCGGGCCGGTCACCTTCACAGAGGTGGCGCTCTATCCCGGGACGGCCCTCGGATTCGGTACGGTCGGCGCCGAGGAGGTGCCGGTGGTGTGTCTTCCCGGTGAGCCCGGCGCGGCGCTGATCGGCTTCGAGGTGCTGGCCCGGCCGGCCATCCAGCTGCTGGCCGGCGCCGAGCCGGTGTTCCGGCCCAGCGTCCGGGCGCACCTGCTGGAGACGGTCTCGTCCCCGGTGGGGTTGCGCGAGTTCCGCCCGGCGCACGTGGCCGAGCGGCGCGGCGGCGGGTACACCGTCCAGCCGCTCGCCGGCGGGCCGTTCACCCTCTCCGGCCTGGCCGAGGCGAACGGCCTGCTGGTCCTCGGCGAGCGGGTGACGACCGCCGCGGCGGGCTCCACCGTGGACGTGCTGCTGCTGGACCGGCGCCGGTGAGCGCGAGGAGTGAGCTTGCGAGCCCCGCAGTCGCGAACGGACGGGTAGCCCGGTGATGTTCCGGCGCCCGCCCGGATGGCCCGCGGTGCTGATGGACGGTCCGGTGGTGCTGCGGCCGTACCGGCGCTCGGACGCGGTGGCCTGGTCGGAGATCCGGCGCGCCAACCGAGACTGGCTGTCGCCCTGGGAGTCGCACGTCCCGGGCAGTTGGGACGAGCTGAACTCGGCGACCGCGTTCCGCTTCGTCCACGCCGACCAGCGCCGCTCCGCGCGGACCGGTGAGGGCCTGCCGTTCGCGGTCTGCCTGCGCGAGGACGGCCGGGAGCGGCTGGTCGGGCACCTGAACGTGGGCAGCATCGTGCGCCGGGCGTTCTGCTCCGGCTACATCGGCTACTGGGTGGACTCCCGGGTGGCCGGTCGCGGGGTGATGCCGACCGCGGTGGCCCTCGCCGTCGACCACGCCTTCGGCCCCGGCGGGCTGCACCGGGTCGAGGTGAACATCCGGCCGGAGAACACGCCGTCCAAGCGGGTGGTGGAGAAGTTGGGCTTCCGCGAGGAGGCGTATCACGTCCGCTACATGCACATCGACGGCGCCTGGCGGGACCACATCGGATACGCGATGACGAGCGAGGAAGTGGTCGCCGAGGGCGGGCTGCTGGCGCGGTGGCACCGCGTACGTGACAGTCGAGGGTGAACCGTCCCACCCGCCACGCCCGGCGCGGCGTCCGGTGAACGAGGTCGGCGGCCCGTAACCTCAAGTAACTGCAAGCTGTGGCAAGCGCTGCGGAACCGCATGATCTGCGTCGTAAACGACGGGCGACGGAACAAGTTGCGGCGATGTGGCGCTTGCCCCGAATTCGGTGACGGGAGGGGTGAGGGTGCCGACCTCGGTGCTCCTCGCCGTCCTCGCCGCCGCCGGCCTGCTCGCCCTCGCGCCGGCGCTGGTCCGCCGGTACGACGCCACCGAGCGGCTGGTGGCGGAGCGGGCGCAGTCGACGGCGCGGGTGCTCCAGCGCCACCGTCGACGGCGTACCGTGCCCGGGCGGCGACCGCTGCACCCGCCGCGACACCTCGTCGTCACCCTCAGTGAGGGTGTCGCCACGGGGAGTCTGACCAAACCGGTCTCCGCCCCGCCCGCGCCGCGCCGCTCGAGCCGCCTGCGCGCGGTCCCGCCCACCCCGGCCAGGTCCCGCCGGCGGCACCCGCCCAAGCGCCGCCACACCCCGACGGTCTACCGCCGTCGGCGGGTGCTCGCCGCCCTGCTGCTGCTCAACTTCGTCGAGTTGATCGGCGTGGTGCTGGTCAGTCCCGGGTTCTGGATCAGCGTCTCGGTGACCGGCGCCCTGCTCGTGGCGTACGTCGTACACCTGCGGCAGCGGGCCCTGCTCGAGCGCCGGCGGCGGCGCGCGGAGGCCCGGGAGGCGGCCTGGCTGGCCGCCCGGCAGGCCGAGGTCCGCCGCGAGCAGGCCCGCCGCGCCGCGGCCCGGCGGGAGGCGCAGCGCCGGCTGGCCGCCCAGCGCGAGGCGGTCCGGCGTACGGCCATGGGCCTGGACCGGCCGGCGGATCTGCCGCCTGCGGCGAGCGGCGGCTCGGTCTCCTACCGGCGGGCCGGTGGCCTGCGGGGGCGGCCCTACCAGAGCGGCCGGGGAGCTTGAGCGGAACTTTTTGGCCGGCGATCTCCACTACCCTCACCGAGATGACCTGGCAGAACTCGCACCTGATCTCGGGGGACTCTGACCAGGTCGCGGCGCGGCTGCGGGAGCTCAAGGAGCAGAGCGACGGGGAGATCGCCATGTCGGGCAGCGCCACCACGGTCCGTTGGCTGCTCGCCAACGGGCTGCTGGACGAGCTGCGGCTGCTGGTGCACCCGATCGTGGTGGGGCACGGCCACGGGCTCTTCGAGGACACCCCGACCCACCCGCTGCGGCTGGTCAGCCACGACGCCCTCAAGAGCGGCGTGCTGAACCTGACCTACGCCCCCGCCTGATCTGTCCCCTCGACCAGGCCGGTCTGTCCCCTCGGCCGGGCCGGCGGGGAGATCTTGGAAGGTTCGGGCCCCGTTGGGGGCCTTCTCCTTCCAAGATCTCCTCGTCCGGTGGGGCGATTCGCACCGGAGGGCGCGGACCTGTTAGCCTTGTCGCCGGCCCGCCCGGTGCAAGCCGGGTGGGACCGACGCTGGTACGCCAGCGGAGGGGCTGTGGCGCAGACCGGTAGCGCACCTCGTTCGCATCGAGGGGGTCAGGGGTTCAAATCCCCTCAGCTCCACCCAGTTCAAAGGCCGTTTCCGCCCGTCGGAGACGGCCTTTCGCGATCTCGTACCGCAGCGAAGCGGAGGAAGAATCCCGCAGCGCCGAAGGCACCTGCCTGGATAGGTTCCGCCGGTGATGATCTCCCAGTACGTGTACTTCGCGCTGAGTTCCAACCGGATGCCGGCCGCCGAGATCACGGCGCGGCTCGGCATCGAACCAGACGAGATTGCCGTTCGTGGCAGCCGTCTGGCCAACCCTGCCAGGCCCGCAAGCCATCGGTGGAAGATCACCTGTCGCAAGCCTGGATTGACGGTGGACGAGCAGATCAACCAGGTCGTGAGTCGGCTCTTCGACCACGCGGAACGCATCGGCGAACTTGCCGCAGAGCTGGACGCCATCGATGGAGGGCCGGCCGCGAGCATGCTGCAGGTCGTGCGGGTGTTCGAGCATCCGGACGGCGAGGAAGAAGACCTGACCGGCCCGGTCGAAGGACTGGAGAAGCTCCCCGGTCAGCACCAGTTGCTGGGCTGGCATGTCGACGCTCGGGTGTTGGATTTCCTTCGACTGGCCCGAGCGGAGCTCGACGTGGACGAGTACGCCTACGGATGAGGCCGGCGCTGCCTCAGATGACCGTTGCGGCGGTGAGGAAAAACGTGACCGCGTAGGTGAACCGGTGCGCGGCGACGGCCTCGTCGAACTGGTCTTCGAACGCGCGCGCCTCGGCCGGGTCGAGTGCGCCGCGTTGAGCGGCCGTGGCGGCCCAACTGCGCAGGCCGAGGACGTTGTCGACGGCGGTCGGGTCCCGGACCACCAGCGTCCGGGGTTCGACGGTGATGGCGACCAGGCCGTGTGCGGCGAGAAGGCCGGCATGGTGATGCGCCAGGGTGCCGTTGCGGAGGAGGACGTCGGCCCGAAATCTCAGCACGCGCCGGGCCAGGCTCTGGTCGGCGATGTCGAGTACC
This sequence comes from Micromonospora sp. NPDC050495, assembly GCF_040655175.1. Lineage (NCBI taxonomy): Bacteria > Bacillati > Actinomycetota > Actinomycetes > Micromonosporales > Micromonosporaceae > Micromonospora > Micromonospora sp. NPDC050495. The sequence goes on from NZ_JBFAJK010000013.1 coordinate 108,089, forward strand.
TGAGTGTCGTAGTCGGGGTCCGCGAGGACGATGCGGCCAGCCGGCCGGACCACCCTGACGAGTTCCGTGATCGCGGCGTGGGGATCGGCCAGGTGCTGCACGGTGCGATCGGCCCAGGCCCCGTCGAATGAGTTGTCGAGGAACGGCAGGTGATGGGCGTCCGCGACGGCGGTCCGGGTCAGGCCGCGGGCCCGCATGGCGGCAGCCATGGTGAGTGCACGGTCGAGGGCTGCCACGCTGACACCGTGCTCGTCCTCCAGCCGGGCTGCGCTTGCCCCGGTTCCGGCGCCGACCTCGAGGTAGCGACGACCAGGCGCCGGATGGAGCAGCTCACGGACCCGCCGCTGGTATGCCTGGTAGAAGGGCTCCTCGGCGAGCCGGCCCAGTACGCCGACCCACGAGTTCGGGTCCGACTGGCGGTCGACGTCGGTGAACCCATGCATGATCGTCAGCCTATCGGCGTGAAGTCGGTGGCCGGCGGGACGACAGGCGGGCAGGATGCATCGATGGTCCGAACGGCGGTGGTGAACCGGGTGCAGGATCTCTGGGTCAGCCTCGCCGGGGTCGGCACCGGCTTCCCGACAGGCGGCGTGCGGGTGGTGGTCGCTCCCGAGTCGCGGCTCTGCCCGCCGTGCTGGGCCGGCATCGTGGTGCTGGGAGACTCCGGCATCGCCACCGCGCCGGACGCTGCCACTGCCGGGTTCCTGCGCGAATCGCTCACCGGACGGCCGCTCCGGTCGGCCGTCGAGGCTGAGCGGTGGAGCGGGGAGCGCGGCGTCGTGGACGTGCTCGGTCCCGCCTCGTTGGCGTACCTCGACGAGTCGGAGTTCCGGCCGGCGACGTCGGACGCCGGCATAGCCCGCTTGCCGACCGGACATCCAGCCCTTGCCCGGTTGGTCGCCGACGTCTCCGAGGACGACGTCGGGGAGAGCGGGATCGACGAGATCACCTCAGCGGTGTTCGTCGTCCGGGACGGCGCAGGAGTGGCAGCGGCGGCGGGTTACCGCCGGTGGCCACGCTCGGTCGCCCACCTCTGCGTGCTCACCAGCGCCCGGCTTCGCGGTCGCGGACTGGCCCGTGCTGTGGCGTCCGCTGCTGTGGCGGACGCGCTTCGGAGCCAGCTGCTGCCGCAATGGCGGGCCCGCCCCGAGCCCTCCCGGCGGCTCGCTCGCCAGCTCGGCTTCCGTGAGCTCGGGGACCAGGTGAGCATCCGGATCGCGGCCCACCAGGTCGACAGCAACGGTGACCGTGGCCAGCCGGGCGGCCGGCGGCCGTAGCCGGCGGGCGGTCAGGTCAGCGCAGCCGATCGCCTACGGCTCCAGTGACGCGCGCTGCTCCTCGGGAGCCGGGGCCGGCTGGCCGTGAGATGTCCGCTGCCGGCGCCGTGCCACGCCGAACGCGTTCAGACCCACCCCCCAGATGAGCAGGACCCCGAGCCACTGGACCCAGTTCAGCGCGGTCATCTGACCGGAGAGCAGGTGCCGGACCGAGGAGTAGGGAGTCAGGGCCTGGACCGGCCGGAGGACGTCGACGGCGCCCAGCAGGAACCACAGGCCGAGCGGCAGGACGATGGTGGCGACGAACGCGATGGCGGGCCGCCGGATCAGCAGGCCGAGCCCGGTGCCGACGAACTGGGCCACCACCTGGACCAGGACGCTGCCCAGCACGACGGTTCCGAGGTGCTGCCACGGATCCTGCGCGCTCGACGTGGTCAGGGCGAGGGCCGCGCCGCACACCAGGACGCCGAACAGCGCAACGACGGCGGCGAGCAGCGCCGCGGCCAGCAGGGTGGGCGTGCGGCGGACGACCCCGGGCTGCCGCTCCAGGTCGTGGACGAGCAGGATGCCGAAGGCCGGCACCACGACGGACATCAGGCTCTGCGCCGCATCGGACAGGGTCGCGAACGTGCGATCGTCGGGCGGCCCGGCCAGGGCCAGCGCCGCGGCGGCCAGCGCCCCGAGCAGCAGGGTGACCGCGAGGAGGACCCGGCGGGCCGGCGTACCGACAGCGCGGCGCAGGGCGTGGACGGTGGACGCACCGGGGGTGTGCGGAACGGCTGGATCGGTCATGGCGCGGCCCCGTTCGATGGCGAGACCTCAGTCTCTCCGGAAAGGACGGTGGCGGCCAGGGCCGACCGAGGAAAGGCCGGCAGCGACGCCTCAGTCGTCGGCCCGCCGCGCCCGTCCTCGATCCGGGGGCGGGCGCGGCGTCCTGGACCGGGCGGGTCGGTGATCCCGCCCCGCGTCCGGCCCGAAACGTCAGCTGGTGAAGTCGTCCCGGGCGTCCCGGGCGTCCTTCTGCACGTGCTCGCCGGGCTGCTCGCCCCGGATCTCGTCCAACTCGATCACCTGATCCGCCTCGGCCCGCTCGGGCCGGTTCATGTCGCCCATCCGGGCCCGAGCCGGGCCGGCCCGGTCCTCCAGGTTGTCCCGCGCGCGTTCGGTGCTCATCGTCCCTCCCTGCCGGTGTGCGGACGCGGAGGTGTCCGCGTGGGCTCACTGCCGCGTCCCCGTCTCACCCGCGCCGAAACCAGGCCGCCGCGGCCCGCCGCTACTCCTTGGGGCGGGCCCGCAGGTGGGCGCGTTCCCCCTGCCGGCCGAAGAGGCTGAGGAACTCGACCGCCTCGGCGTCCGCGGAGCCGAACCAGTGCGGCAGCCGGGTGTCGAACTCGGCGGCCTCGCCCGGGACGAGCACCAGATCGTGGTCGCCGAGGACGAGGCGCAGCCGCCCGTTGAGCACGTAGACCCACTCGTACCCCTCATGGGTCTGCGGGTCGGGCTCGGCGGGCCGCGCGCCGGCCGGGAGGACGATCTTGTACGCCTGGATGCCGCCGGCCCGGCGGGTCAGCGGCAGCAGGGTCATCCCGTGCCGGTTGACCGGCCGCAGGTGCACCCGGGGGTCGCCGGTGGGTGGGGCGTCGACGAGTTCGTCGAGGGTGACCCCGTGCGCCTTGGCCAGCGGGAGCAGCAGTTCGAGAGTGGGCCGGCGGGCGCCGGACTCCAGCCGGGACAGCGTGCTCACCGAGATGCCGGTGGCGGCGGAGAGCTCGGCGAGGGTGGTCTCGCGCTGCTGGCGGAGGGCCCGCAGCCGGGGGCCGACCGCGTCGAGCGTCTGGTCCAGGTTGTCGTCCATGCCGTCAGTTTGCCATCTCAGCAACAACGTTTGCCAGTTTCGGGGTGCAGGTCGGATGGTTGGCCCCGGGAGGTGGTCACCGTGACCGAGCAGATCAGAGACGGGTACGACGTGGTGGTGATCGGTGGCGGCGCCGCCGGCCTGAGCGGGGCGCTCATGCTGGCGCGGGCCCGGCGGTCGGTGGTGGTGATCGACGCGGGCGCGCCGCGCAACGCCCCGGCCGAGGGGGTGCACGGGCTGCTGGCCCGCGAGGGAATGCCGCCGGCCGAGCTGCTGGCGCGCGGCCGGGCGGAGGTCCGGGGGTACGGCGGCCAGGTGGCGTCGGGCCAGGTGGCCGAGGTGCGCCGGGACGGCGACGGGTTCCTGGTGACCCTGGCCGACGGCCGCCGCACCCGGGCCCGCCGGCTGCTGGTGACCACCGGGCTGGTGGACGAGCTGCCGGACGTGGCCGGGCTGCGCGAGCGCTGGGGCCGGGACGTACTGCACTGCCCGTACTGCCACGGGTGGGAGATCCGGGACCGGGCCATCGGCGTGCTGGCCACCGGGCCGATGTCGGTGCACCAGACGCTGCTGTTCCGGCAGTGGAGCGACGACGTCACGTACTTCGCCCACACCGCGCCGCCGCTCGGCGCTGAGCAGGCCGAGCAGCTCGCCGCCCGGGGTGTCCGGGTGGTGCCCGGCGAGGTGGCGTCGCTGGCGGTCGTCGAGGACCGCCTGGTCGGGGTACGCCTGTCCGACGGCACCCTGGTGCACCGGGAGGCGCTGGCCGTCGCGGCCCGGATGGTGGTACGAGCCGACTTCCTGGCCCCGCTGGGCCTGCGTGCGGTGGAACATCCGTCGGGGATGGGCGGGCACGTCCCGGCCGACGCGGGCGGCCGTACCGAGGTGCCGGGGGTGTGGGTGGCGGGCAACGTCACCGACCCGGCCGCCCAGGTCGGCGCCGCCGCGGCGGCGGGCGCCCTGGCCGCCGCGCAGATCAACGGGGACCTGGTCAACGAGGAGACCCGCCAGGCGGTGGCCGCCCGGCGGGAGCCCTTCTCGCCCGCGGCCGAGGCGCGGGTGAGCGAGCTGGTGGCGGGCGACCGCCGTCATGGACTGTGAGGGGATGAGCGTGTCGGAGGAGTTCGGCGCGGCGTACTGGGAAGAGCGGTACCGGCACGCGGACGGGTCCGGGCACGGGCCGAACCCGCAGCTGATGGCCGAGGTGACCGACCTGCCGCCCGGTACGGCCCTGGACGCCGGCTGCGGCGAGGGCGCCGACGCGCGCTGGCTCGCCGAGCGGGGCTGGCAGGTCACCGCGGTGGACATCTCCCCGACCGCGCTGGACCGGGCGAGCCGGCGGGAGCACACCGGCCGGGTCGACTGGGTGCGGGCCGACCTGACCTCCTGGGCGCCGGCGGAGCGGCACTTCGACCTGGTCAGCGCCCATTACGTGCACCCGGCGGGTGCGCTGGAGGAACTGGTCGACCGGCTGGCGGCGGGCGTCGCCCCGGGCGGCACGCTGCTGATCGTCGGGCACGCGCCGGGGGAGTCCTCGCCGCACGCGCCGCGGTCGCACGTCACGACGGAGCAGCTCGCGGCCGGCCTCGACGCGACCGAGTGGGACGTGCTGGTCGCCGAGGTGCGGGTCCGGCCGGTCCGGCACGACGGCCACCAGACCGTGCTGCGGGACGCCGTCCTGCGGGCCCGCCGACGGTCCTGAGCGGCCCGGCGGACGGCGCAGGGGCCGTCCCCGCCGGTCCTGAGCGGGCTGGCGGACGGCGCAGGGGCCGTCCCCGGGTGGGGACGGCCCCTGCGGGGCACGCGGGACGGTCGGTGTCCGTCCGGTTCGGCGCGGGTCAGGGCTTCCAGGACCCGGCGGGCCGGAACTTGTGCTGGTACTCGATCACGCCGTTCTTGTCCTTCACGTCCAGCACGAGCTGGCCGGTGCGCTTGGTGCCGCTCGGCAGGTTGTTGCCGGCGCTGAGCAGCTTGCCGCAGCCGGAGAAGGCGCCGGAGATGCCGCTCTCGTCGCTGCCGTCCGCGCCCTTCCAGCGGAAGTAGAACGGGTTGATCGAGCCGGTGCCCTTGGTGACCTCGGCGGTCACGTCGGCGATCAGGTACATGCCCTTCTTCGGCCCGGGCATGAACTCCTGGCAGGAGCCGGTCTTGGTGCGGAAGTTGCTCAGGGTGATCCGGACGGTGCCGTCGTCGTCGTTGATGATCAGCGTGTCGCCGGGCTTCATGTTGAAGGTCTCGCCGTCGGTCTTGCCGGCGTCCGGGGTGGCCTGCGAGGCGCTCGGCGCCGGGGTGTCGTCGAACGGGCCGCTGGTGATCCCCGGGGTGGGCAGGTTCTCAATCGCGTCCTGGGTCTTCTTCGCTCCGCTGTAGAGGGCGAAGATGCCGCCACCGCAGCAGAGCAGCAGCAGGACCAGCGCGCCGACGCCGAGGCCGATCCAGAGGCCCTTGTTGGACTTCTTCACCGGTACCGGCCCACCGAACGGCTGGCCCGGGGCGGGCGGGTACGGACCGCCGGCCGGCGGGTAGGCCTCACCGGGCGCCGACGGGTACTGCCCGGGCGGCGGGTACGCCTCACCGGGGGCCGACGGGTACTGCCCCGGCGGCGGGTACGGCGCCCCGGAGGTGGGCGGCGGCGGGTAGGCGCCCGGCTGGGGCGGCGGCGGGTAGGCGCCCGGCTGGGGCGGCGGGTACGGCGCGCCGGAGGTGGGGGGCAGCGGGGCGAACGGGTCGTTCGGCTGCTGTGCCGGGTACGGGGCTCCCGAGCTGGGCGGGGGCGCGTACGGATTGTTCGGCACCGGCGGCATCGGTGCGGTGGGGAACGGCTGGGTGGGCGGTTCCTGGGGCTGCTGGTTCGGGTCCTGCGATCCGAACGGAGGCTGAGGGTGGCTCACCGTACTCCTTGGCACCTTCGAAGATTCAGTCGGGACGACGGTACAAGCCGGGGGCAAGCCGACCGCGCGGACCTCATCGGGGTACCAGAACGGCGGCGGTACGCACCAGATCGGTGTCGATGACGAACCGTCCGGCGATCGACACCGGCGGATCGGTCACCGGTGCCGCGGCGACCCGGGCGGGCGCGATCAGCGCGGTGAACGTGCCGGCCGCCGGGTCGAGCGTCACCCGGGCGTCGGCGAAGTCCAGCCAGGTACCGACCACCGGGTACCAGACCTTGTAGACGGTCTCCTTGACGCTGAACAGCACGGTCGGCCAGGGCGCACCGGCGGGCAGCCGGGCCAGGGCGTCCTCCTCCTCGGGCAGGCAGACCCGGCGGCGTACCCCCGGGCTGAGGTCCTGGCGGCGCTCGGCGTCCATCCCGACGGAGCGCACCTGCGTGGCGTGGGCGGCGGCCGCCGCGCAGTAGCCGGTGGTGTGCGTGATGGTGCCGACCACCCCGGGTGGCCAGACCGGCGACCGGTCGGGCGCCGCCACGACCGGCGCGGCCGGCAACCCGAGCCCGGCCAGCGCGCGGCGGGCGCAGACCCGGCCGGCGGTGAAGTCCCGGCGCCGGCCCGGCACCGCGCGGTCGCCGAGGCACGCCCGCTCGGCGGGGAGCAGCGCCCCCGACCAGTCGCCGGGACCGGCCACGGCCACCGCGACCGCCGGCGGCAGGAGGTCACGCACGGCTCGCACCCGGGGGTCGTCGGGGCGGGCCGGATGGTCCCGGCCGGGGACGGTGCTGCGGCGTGACCATGGCAGGTGAACGTACCGGAGTGATGTAACGGCGGAGCGTGGCGGAACGCTGTTGGGGCGACCGGGGGAGATCGTCCACATGCGAGAAGTCCACTGACGAGAGGAATGGCCGATGACGCCTGGTGCGAAGGCATCGGGACCAGGACCGGACGAGCACGTCCCGGTCACACCCGACTGGAACTGCGCCTCCTGCGGCGACGAGTGGCCCTGCGACACCAAGCGCAGCCGGCTGCTGAGCGAGTACCAGGCCGATCGCGCCTCGCTGAGCATCTATCTCGGCTCCTGCCTGGCCGCCGCCAGCGAGGACCTGCCCGCCCGGCACAGCCGGTCGCTGCAGGACCGGTTCATCGGCTGGGTGCCGCGCATCCCACGTACCCAGTGACTCGCCGCCGTGCCCGCCGCGCCCCGATTGGTGAGGGAAAGCGGAGGTTCCGGCGCGGGCCGGGACGCCGCCCGGAAGCCGTCAACCTTGGTTGGCGGGACGGACGGCCGGTCGCCCGCCGGGGACCGGATCGGCCCTGGTGGTCATCGTCGGAAACTTGACCCGCGGTCACCCGTTGTGCGAGTGCGGGAGTGTGGTTAAGCTCTTCATGCGCGCCCCAATCGCCCGCTTCCCCCGTGGCAGGCGATCGGGGCGCGCTTCTTTGTGCGCCGTCCGGTATCCCGCCGCGCCACCGACTCGCCGCGCCCGCCCGGAAACCCGCCGCGCCACCCACCCGCTGCGCCGCCGGATCCGCCCCGCCCCCCGGAACCCGCTGCCCGCGTCGCGGCGCGGCGTCGCCGGGACATCCTGGTCGGGGAGGCCGCCACCACGGCCGCGGCCCGGCGGAGGTCCGCCGGGCCGCGGGTGAGCGGGCGCATCGGGCGTCAGATCCAGCGGCCGTCCAGCCACATCCGCGCGGACCACTCCGCGTAGGTGAGCAGCCGGCCCACGAAGATCGGATAGAAGTAGGCGAAACAGAGGGCCACCAGCAGCACGTACGCGCCCGCGATGATCCCGCCGACCAGCCGGCGGTCGGAGACGTCCTGCTCGGTTGGCGGCGGCGCGCCGACGGGGCCGCCGACCGGCGCCGGCGACACGATCGCGCCGAGCACGTAGACCACCGCCAGCACCAGGAACGGCACCGCCGGCGCCAGGTAGAAGGAGAACATCGTCCGGCCGTCCAGGGCGAACCAGAACCAGGGCAGCATGCCGGCGGCCACGGTGAGCAGAATCGCGCTGGCCCGCCAGTCCCGCCGGGCCAGGCCGAGCCAGGCCGTCGCCGCCAGCGCCGGCAGGAACGACCACCACAGCAGCGGGGTGCCCAGCAGCAGCACCTCCGAGGCGCACTGCGCCGCGCCGCAGTTGCCGTCACCGGACCAGGAGAAGGCCACCGGCCGGCCGAGCAGCAGCCACTGCCAGGGCCACGACTGGTACTTGTGTGGGTCGTCGAGCTGGGCGTGGAACCCGTACGCCGCCTTGTGGTATTCCCACAGGTTGATCAGCGCCCCGACCACCGGGGTGTCACTGAGCCCGGGGGTGTTCGGGTAGCGGCTGGCCAGCCGGTAGTAGCCGTCGTCGCTGAGCAGCCAGCCGGACCAGGTGGCCAGGTAGGTACCGAGCATCAGCACGCCGGCCAGCAGCAGCCAGGGCACCTCGTCGAGCAGCGCGTCCCGCCACGGGCGACGGACGCCGGCCGACCGGCGGACACCGACCTCCCAGAGGATCACCAGCAGTGCGAAGGCCGGCACGAAGTAGAGGGCACTCCACTTCACCGAGCCGGCGCAGCCGAGCAGCACGCCCGCGGCCAGCCGCCACCACGGCCAGTCCCGCCAGGTCGACGGCGGCCGGCCGGCCCGCCCCGGCACCGACGGGTCGAGCCCGGCGTCCAGCGCCCGCGCCCAGCGCCGCCGCCGGGCGTCCCGGTCCAGCACCAGCGCGCCGAACGCGGCCAGCACGAACAACAGCAGGAAGATGTCGAGCAGGGCGGCCCGGGAGAGCACCAGGTGGTAGCCGTCCAGGGCGAGCAGCAGGCCCGCCGCGCAGCCGAGCGCCGTGGAGCCGAACATCCGCCGGCCGATCCGCACCAACATCAGCACCGACAGGGTGCCGGCGACGGCCGCCGCGAACCGCCAGCCGAACTCCGGGGCGGTGGTGACCAGGTGCCCCGGCACCGAGATGTTCGTCTCCGCGTCCTGGTAGCCGAAGGCCCACTCGCCGAGCCCGATCAGCCACTTGCCCAGCGGCGGGTGCACCACGTACGACGGGCCGTTGTCCTTGTAGTTCCACTCGACGCCCCGGCTGATCAGCCCGTAGGCGTCCTTGGCGTAGTAGGTCTCGTCGAAGATCTTGCCGGGCGGGCTGCTCAGCCCGACGAAGCGCAGGATCGCCGCGATCGCCACCACGACGCCGGTGGCCAGCCAGGAGTAGCCGTCGAGGCGGGCGTCGACGGTGCCGAGCCGGCGCCGGACGACGGCCGGCACCCCGCCTCCACCGCCGGCTGGGGACGGCCCGGTGGCCGGTCCGTCGTTCGTCCGCCCGGCGGCGGATCCACCCGCGCTCGCGCTCTGTGCTGTCGACGCACTCGTCACCCGGCGATCGTAGGCTGCGAAGGTGCCCGGTGGCGCCCGTCGTCTCCGAGATTGGTACGACCGTCGATGAAGGAGCGCACGTCGTGGGTGAAATGTCCGAGGTTGGCCGCCTGGTGCTGCTCGGCGCGCCGCTGGGCAACCCGGCCGACGCCTCCAGCCGGTTCCGCGACGTGCTCGGCGCCGCCGACGTGGTCGCCGCCGAGGACACCCGCCGGCTCACCCGGCTGGCCCGCGACCTCGGCGTCACCGTGCCCGGGCGGATCGTCTCCTACTTCGAGGGCAACGAGGAGCGGCGGACCCCGGAGCTGGTCGAGGTGCTGGCCGCCGGCTACACCGTCGCGCTGGTCACCGACGGCGGCATGCCCAGCGTCTCCGACCCGGGATACCGGCTGGTCCGCGCCGCCATCGACGCCGGCGTCCCGGTCACCGCGGCCCCCGGTCCCAGCGCCGTGACCACCGCGCTGGCGCTGTCCGGCCTGCCCTGCGACCGGTTCTGCTTCGAGGGCTTCCTGCCCCGCAGCCCCGGCGGCCGCCGCGCCCGGCTGCGTGCCCTGGCCGCCGAGGAACGCACCCTGGTCATCTTCGAGGCGCCGCACCGGATCACCGGCGCGCTCGCCGACCTGGCCGCCGTGTTCGGCCCGGACCGGCCGGCCGCGCTCTGCCGAGAGCTGACCAAGACCTACGAGGAGGTGGTCCGCCGGCCGCTCGGTGAGCTGGCCGAGTGGGCCGCCGAGGGCGAGCCGCGCGGCGAGATCACCCTGGTCGTGGCCGGCGCGCCGGCGGCCGTCGCGGACCGGCCGGACGACGACACGCTGCGCGCCGCGGTGGCCGCGCGGGAGGCCGCCGGGCTGTCCCGGCGGGACGCGATCACCGAGGTGGCCACCGAGTACGGGCTGCGCCGCCGCGAGGTCTACGCGGTCGTGCACGAGTGACCGCAGCGGGCCCGGTCAACGCCCGCCGGACCGGAACTGACCCGGCCCGACCGGCGCGCCGGGTCACCAGGCGGCGGCCAGGAAGCCCACCGTCATCAGCACCGGCCCGGCCAGGGCGGCCCCCACCGCCCAGCGGCGCTGCCGGCGGTCCGGCAGCCGGGTCGCCCCGGTCCACCGGGCGATCCCCGCGGCGCAGGCCAGCACCAGCAGCAGCCCGAGCAGCCAGCGCAGGTGCCGGCCGGCGCCGGTGTCCGCGTACGCGGTGCCGCCGTCCGGCCCGGTCATCCGGGCCGGCAGCGCGCTGCCGGTGGCGCTGCGCTCGGCCGGCACCCCGCTGACCCGTACCCCGTGGGCCACGAACCGGTCGGCCTCGGCCAGGAAGATGCCCCGGCAGCGCTGGGTCAGGCCACCGCCGGAACAGTCCGTGATCACCACCGTGCCGGCCGTCGCGTGCCCCGCCGCCAGCCAGAACGGCCCCGCGCTCACCCAGGCGAAGAACGCCGCCAGCAGGCTCAGCGTGACCAGCGCCGCCAGCCCGTTCGCCGGGGCCGGCGGATGGCTGGACCGGGTGCGCGCCCCCCGGGCCGCCGGGCGGGTGGCCGGGGGACGGGGCTCCGCGCGCAGTGGCGTGCCGTCCCAGTGCACCTCCTCGATCGGCGCCCAGAACACCCCGCCGTCGCCGTCCGGAGTGGTGCCGGTGGCCTGGCGCCGCTGCCAGCGCGGCTGCCGCAGCGGCACCCGACGCGGCACCGCGTCCACCGGCGCGCCGGTGGTCGGCTCCACCTGGACCGGCGGGTCGGCCGGGTCGAGCCGGGGCTGCGGGGCGACGTTCCCGCCCCGCGCCCGCGCCGGCCGGCCGGCGTCGCCGGTCAGCGCCGGAGCGGTGGCCTCCTCCGGCCCCGGTGCCGCTCGTCTGCTGGTCACGCCGTTCATTTCACACCGGTACGCCGGGCCAGCCGGGCAGCTCAGGCCGCGTGTCGGCGACAAATCGGGCGGGCTGTCCGGGCCCGGTGGTGGGACGCGCCCTATTGGTTCGCAGGTCGCCCACGACAATCACTAGGCTCTACGCTCATGAGTCACGTTCTCGCCGCGGTCGCCTGGCCCTACGCCAACGGCCCGCGCCACATCGGCCACGTATCCGGATTCGGCGTTCCCTCCGACGTCTTCGCCCGGTACATGCGGATGGCCGGTCACAACGTGCTCATGGTCTCCGGCACCGACGAGCACGGCACTCCCATCCAGGTGCAGGCCGACGCCGAGGGGGCCAGCCCGCGCGAGCTGGCCGACCGGTACAACCGGGTGATCGCCGAGGACCTGCAGGCGCTGGGCCTGTCGTACGACCTGTTCACCCGGACCACCACCCGCAACCACTACGCGGTGGTGCAGGAGCTGTTCGAGGGGTTGTACCGCAACGGCTACATCGTCCCCAAGGTCACCACCGGGGCGATCTCCCCGTCCACCGGCCGGACCCTGCCCGACCGCTACATCGAGGGCACCTGCCCGATCTGCGGCTACGACAGCGCCCGCGGCGACCAGTGCGACAACTGCGGCAACCAGCTCGACCCGGTCGACCTGATCAACCCCAAGTCGAAGATCAACGGCGAGACGCCGGAATTCGTCGAGACCGAGCACTTCTTCCTGGACCTGCCCGCCCTGGCCGACGCGCTACGGCAGTGGCTGGACACCCGGGAGGGGTGGCGGCCCAACGTGCTTCGGTTCTCCCGCAACCTGCTCGACGACCTCCAGCCCCGGGCCATCACCCGGGACCTGGAGTGGGGCGTGCCGATCCCGCTGGACGGCTGGCGCGACCGCCCGGACAAGCGGATCTACGTCTGGTTCGACGCCGTCATCGGCTACCTGTCCGCCTCCATCGAATGGGCCCGCCGCGCCGGCGACCCCGAGGCGTGGCGGAAGTGGTGGTCCGCCGACGGCGAGGGCAAGGAGGCCCGCGGCTACTACTTCATGGGCAAGGACAACATCGTCTTCCACTCGGTCATCTGGCCGGCGCTGCTCGGCGGCTACTCCGGCGACGGCTCCCGGGACGGCGAGCCGGGCCGCCTCGGCCGGCTCAACCTGCCCACCGAGGTGGTGTCCAGCGAATACCTGACCATGGAGGGCCGGAAGTTCTCCTCCTCCCGCAAGGTGGTCATCTACGTCCGCGACTTCCTCGAGCGGTACGACGCCGACGCGCTGCGCTACTTCATCGCGGTGGCCGGACCGGAGAGCAACGACACCGACTTCACCTGGGCCGAGTTCCTCCGCCGCAACAACGACGAACTGGTCGCCGGCTGGGGCAACCTGGTCAACCGGTCCGTCTCGATGGCGGCGAAGAACTTCGGCGAGATCCCGCCGGTCGACCCGGCCGGGCTCACCGAGGCCGACGAGGCGCTGCTCGCCACCGCCCGGACCGGCTTCACCACCGTCGGCGACCTGATCGCCCGGCACCGGCAGAAGCAGGCCATCGGCGAGGCCATGAAGGTCGTCGCGGAGGCCAACAAGTACCTCTCCGAGCAGGCGCCCTGGAAGCTCAAGGACGCCGCCGACAAGCCCCGGATGGGCACCATCCTGCACGTCGCCCTCCAGGTGGTCAGCGACGCCAACACGCTGCTCACCCCGTTCCTGCCGCACTCCGCGCAGAAGATCCACGAGCTGCTCGGCGGCACCGGGGTGCACGCACCCATGCCGGTCATCGAGGAGGTCGAGGACCTCGACGGCGGGCCGGCGTACCCGGTGCTGACCGGCGACTACACGGTCGGTGCGCGCTGGGAGTCCGTACCCCTGGAGGCGGGCCGGCCGCTCGCGGCGCCGAAGCCGGTGTTCCGCAAGCTCGACCCGTCCATCGTCGACGAGGAACTGGCCCGGCTGGCCGGCTGACGGCCCGACGGACGGCACGGCCCCGGGGGATTCCCCTGGGGCCGTCGTCGTCGGTGTGGCTCAGGCGTGGGCCATCTGCGGCGCGCCGATGAACTGCATGATCGCCTGGTTCACCTCGGTGGGATGGGTCCACGGGGTGCCGTGCGGCGCCCCCTTGAGGGTGACCATCCGGCAGTCCGAGAGCATGTGCTGCAACCGCCCGCCGGTGGCCGGGTACGGCAGCACGTTGTCCTTGTCGCCCTGGATGATCAGCACCGGGATGGTGATGTTCGGCAGGTCGCCCCGGAAATCGGTCAGCCAGGCGTCGACCGAGTCGTGGGTGGCCTTCGCCGACGCCCGCGCGCCGATGTCCCAGTGCGCCCGGTACGCCTCCTCGCTGACCCACCTGCCCTTGTTCTCGCTGTAGTTGAAGAACGCGTCGCAGAACTGGGTCAGGTAGGCGAACCGGTCCTGGATGATGGCCGCCTTGAACCCCTCGAAGAGGCTCTGGTCGACCCCTTCCGGGTTGTCCTGGGTCTTCAGCAGGTACGGCGCCAACGGGGCCATGAGCACCGCCCGGTCCACCCGGTCCGACCCGTACGCGCCCAGGTAGCGGGTCACCTCACCGGTGCCCATCGAGTGCCCGATCAGGATCGCGTTGCGCAGATCCAACTCGGTCATCAGCACGTCCAGGTCGGCCGCGAAGGTGTTGTAGTCGTAGCCGAACGCCGGCTGGGCGGAGTTGCCGAAACCGCGCCGGTCGTACGTGATCACCCGGTAGCCGGCCGCGAGCAGCGGATTGGCCATCTTCTCCCAGGTCGCCCCGTTGAACGGGAAACCGTGGATCAGGACGATCGGCTGCCCGGAGCCGTGATCCTCGTAGTACAGGTCGATGGGTGCGGAGTTCTCCGTACCGACGGTAACGAAAGGCATGTCCGGTTCTCTCCCCCTGGGTACGTCGTTGACGCCCGCGCTTTCCCGGGGGGACCCCGGTTATGCCGTCCGGTACGGCAGGTCCACCACCCGGTCGTCGGTCACCTCGGCGCCCGGCGCCCAGGTCTCGTAGACGCCCCGCTCGTGGCACTGCGCCCCGGTCGCGGCCACCGCGTCCGGATCCGGGCGGCACAGCCGCAGCCGCAGCCAACCCGCCTCCTCCCGCAGCACCAGGCAGGGCACCCCGCGCCAGGCGGCGTAACGCAGCCGCCGGGCCGCCGACTCCACCGGGTAACGGGCCGCCCGGGTCATCGCCAGCACCCGGAACCCGCCCGGCAGGTCCGCCACCGCCTCGTACTCCCCGCCGGCGTACCCGCCGACGAGTTGGGTGGAGCGGGGCGCGTCGCCGGTCGGCACGTACTCCTGGTCGGGGGAGAGGCCCGGCACCGCGGCGAGCAGGTGCCGCCACTGCGGCCCCACCATGCGCAGCCAGCCGCGCTGCTCGGCCTGGTAGGTGTAGAGCACCACCTCCACCCCCTCCGCCGGGTAGGCGAGCAGGGTGGCGTTCGCCGGCATCGGCAGGTCGGCGAAGTCCCGGGTGACGAACTCCGGGATGAGCTGGGCGTTGCTCGGCACGAAACCGGTGCCCAGCACCGGCGGACCCAGCCGGTCCCGGGGCGGCAGCACGGTCAGGCCGTGGTGCGCCGGACCGATCGGGGCGTCGTAGTCGGCCGGGTCGGCGGCCCGCCAGCGCAGCGCGTACGCCACGTCGCCGCCCTCGCCGTCACCGCGCAGCACCGCCAGCGCGCCCGGGGTACGCAGGTGCGCCACGTCGTGCTCCCGGTAGCAGAAGCCGTGCGGCAGCCACCCCCGCACATATCCGGCGAGCTGACGGGCGGAGAGCACCTTCACCATCCGGGTCCCGGGCCGGATGACCGCCGACGCGCGCACCGCGGCCAGCGTCGGATCCCCGGCCGCCGCCGGCGCCTGGCTGAGCTGGTGCAGGTACGCCCAGCCGTGCTCGCGGTGCACCGGCATCAGCAGCGGCGGGTCCGCCTCCTCGGTCGGCTCGGCCGCCCCGTGCACCGCGCTCACCTCGGTCACGTGCACGAACCGGCGCCACGGGTAACCGGCCCCCGGTCGGGGTACGAACTCGAAACCGGGCAGCTCGTCGGCGCTGAACACCTCGTAGGCGGCACCCCGGGCCAGCTCCTCCGCGGGGTGCACCCGGCCCTCGTACGTCACGTGCTGCCCGGTCCGCTCGGGGGCGGCCCCGCTGGTCTGAGGGGTGACGGTCACCCGGCGGACGCTATGCGCGGCAGATGTTGGGCACGTGAACAGCCGGTGGCGGTCCGGGAACGCCGCCCGGCGGCGGTGTGTGATGCTGGCCGCGATGACTGAGCAGACCGAGACCCGCAAGCAGCGGGCCGCCCGCCGGGCCGGGGAGTTCCCGCCCGCCCCGGAGGCGCTGCCCGTGCCCGTGCTGGACAGCCACACCCACCTCGACATCACCGTCAGCGACTACGGCGTACCCGGCGGGGCACCGGGCGGCGTGAGCGGCCCCGCCGAGGACCCGGTCGCCGCCGCCATCGCGGTCGCCGCCGGCGTCGGCGTGGACCGGCTGGTGCAGGTCGGCGTGGACGTCGAGTCGTCCCGGTGGGGCGCCGACGTCGCCGAGCGCTACGGCGCGGTGCTCGCCACCGTGGCGCTGCACCCCAACGAGGCGCCCCGCCTCGCCGACCTGGACGAGGCGCTGCGGCAGATCGAAAGCCTCGCCGGCCGCGACCGGGTACGCGGCATCGGCGAGACCGGGATGGACTTCTTCCGCACCGGCGACGAGGGGCGGGCCGCGCAGGAGGAGAGCTTCCGGGCGCACATCGCGATCGCCAAGCGGTACGGCAAGGCGCTGGTCATCCACGACCGCGACGCACACGCCGACGTGCTGCGCGTCCTCGACGACGAGGGCGCCCCGGAGACCGTGGTGCTGCACTGCTTCTCCGGCGACGCCGACTTCGCCCGGGAGTGCGTCCGCCGCGGCTACCTGCTCAGCTACGCCGGCACGGTCACCTTCGGCAGCGCCGCCGCGCTCCGCGCGGCCGCCACCGTCACCCCGCCCGGGCAGCTGCTGGTGGAGACCGACGCGCCGTACCTGACCCCGATGCCGCACCGGGGCCGGCCCAACGCGTCGTACCTGATCCCGCTGACCGTGCGGTTCCTCGCCGAGACCACCGGGGCCGACCTCGACCAGCTCTGCGCCGCCATCTCCGCGAACGGCGAGCGCGCCTTCGGGCCCTGGTGAGTGAGGAAGGGCCCCCTCCGTCCACCCCGGGCGGACGCCCTACGCTACGGGGTGTGACCGGTCTCCTCGGCCCGGCGGAGATCCGGGAACTCGCCGCGCGGCTCGGCGTGACCCCGACCAAGAAGCTCGGCCAGAACTTCGTGCACGACCCGAACACCGTCCGCCGGATCGTCACCACCGCCGGGCTGGCCCCCGACGACGTGGCCCTGGAGGTCGGCCCCGGGCTCGGCTCGCTCACCCTGGCCCTGCTCCCGGTGGCGGCGCACGTGCACGCCGTGGAGCTGGACCCGGCGCTGGCCGCCGCGCTGCCGGAGACCGCCGCCCGGTTCGCCGGCCCGGACGCCGCCCGGCTCACCGTGCACCCCGGCGACGCGCTGCGGATCACCGCCGCCGAGCTGGCCGATCCGGCACCCACCGCGCTGGTGGCGAACCTGCCGTACAACGTGGCCGTGCCGGTGGTGCTGCACCTGCTCGCCGAGCTGCCCACCCTGCGGCACGGCCTGGTGATGGTGCAGAAGGAGGTCGCCGACCGGCTCGTCGCCGGTCCCGGCTCCAAGGTGTACGGCATCCCGTCGGTCAAGCTCGCCTGGTACGCCCGCTCCCGGGCGGCCGGCAAGGTCCCGCCGAACGTCTTCTGGCCGGTGCCGAACGTCGACTCCGGGCTGGTCGCGTTCACCCGGCGCGAGCCGCCCCGCTCCGACGTACCCCGGGAAGCCGTCTTCGCGGTGGTTGACGCGGCGTTCGCGCAGCGCCGCAAGACCCTGCGCGCCGCCCTGGCCGGCTGGGCCGGCGGCGCCGACCGGGCCGCCGCGGTGCTCACCGCCGCCGGCGTGGAACCCGGCGCGCGCGGGGAGGCACTCACCGTGGAGCAGTTCGCCGCGATCGCCGCGTCGGCCCCGACCGTGCCCGCCGCCGCCCAGTAGGCTGGGCGTGTCCCCCCACCCCGCCGAGGAGCCCACCGTGGAGAAGCCGTTCGACATCCGCCTGCGCCCCCGGGACACCGTCCGGTGACCGAGGCCTGGCGACCGGACGACGAGGAGGAGCTGCGGCGACGGGGCGCCAGCGGGCCGGTCAAGGTCCGGGTGCCCGCCAAGGTCAACCTGCACCTCGGGGTGGGGCCGCTGCGCCGCGACGGCTACCACGAGCTGAACACCGTCTACCACGCGATCTCCATCTACGACGAGCTGACCGCGCGCCGGGGCGACACGCTCACCCTCACCATGGAGGGCGAGGGCGCCGGTGAGCTGGCGCTGGACGACACCAACCTGGCGATCCGGGCCGCGCACGCCCTCGCCGGGTACGCGGGCGTACTGCCGCACGCCCGGCTGCACCTACGCAAGCAGATCCCCCTCGCCGGCGGGCTGGCCGGAGGTAGCGCCGACGCGGCCGCCGCCCTGGTGGCCTGCGACGCGCTCTGGGGCACCGGCCTGTCCCGGGACGAACTGGCCGGCATCGCCGCCGACCTGGGTTCGGACGTGCCGTTCCTGATCCACGGCGGCACCGCGCTCGGCACCGGCCGTGGCGAGGCGGTCAGCCCGGTGCTGGCCCGCCCCACCTCCTGGCACTGGGTGGTGGCCGTCGCCGACACCGGGCTGTCCACCCCGGCCGCCTACCGGGAGCTGGACCGGCTGCGTGACGCGGGCACCGCCGGCGCGCCGCTGGGCAGCACCGACGGGCTGCTCGCCGCGCTGCGCCAGCGCGACCCGCGGGTGCTCGCCGCCCAGCTCGGCAACGACCTCCAGGACGCCGCGCTGGCCATGCGACCGGCGCTGGTCGACACGCTGAAGGCGGGCGAGGCGGCCGGCGCGCTCGCCGGCATCGTCTCCGGCTCCGGCCCCACCTGCGTCTTCCTGACCAGCGACGAGGCGCACGCGACCCGGGTCGCCGCCGACCTGGCCGCCGCCGGGGTGTGCCGGGAGGCCCGGGTGGCGCACGGTCCGGTCGCCGGCGCCCGCATCATCTGACCCACCGGCCGCCCGGCCCGGTCGGCTCCCATCCCCTCCCGTCCCTGGCCCGGTCGTGATCGACCCGGGTTGCGGCAAACCGGGGCTTCGGGGGGCAGGCAGGCCACGATTTGCCGCATTCTGTGGCCGCTGCCGGCCGGGCGGGTGTCCGGCTCGGCCGGCCGAGCGCGTCCCCCCGGTCGGGAGGGGCGTCCCCCCGGTCGGGAGGGGCGCCCGGCAGGGCGGGGCGGCGGGGCGGCGCGGGGGGCTGGTCCGCGTACCCTTGGGGGCGGGCGTCCTGAGGTGCCGGCCGGCACCGGGACGCCTTGATCATGAAAGGTGGGGGAGTGGCCAACATCGTCAACCTGGACCGGGTGTCCAAGGGGTACGGCGCCGCCGGGCCGCTGCTCACCGACGTCTCGCTCGGCCTCGACGACGCCGACCGGGTCGGCGTGGTGGGCCTCAACGGCGCCGGCAAGTCCACCCTGTTGCGGCTGCTCACCCGCCTCGAGGACCCCGACGACGGCCGGGTCACCCACCGCCGCGACCTGCGGGTGTCCTGGCTGCCGCAGACGTTGGAGCTGGCACCCGAGGCCACCGTCCGCGACGTCGTGCTCGGCACCGCGTGGCTCGGCGAGAGCATGGGCGCCGAGCACGAGTGGGCCGGCGACGCCGGCGTGCGGGCCATCCTCGACGGCCTGGGCATGCCCCACCTGGGCCTGGAAGCGCCCGTGGGTCCGATGTCCGGCGGCGAGCGCCGCCGGGTCGCCCTCGCCGCGCTGCTGGTCCGCGAGGCCGACCTGCTCATCCTCGACGAGCCCACCAACCACCTCGACGTCGGCGGCGTCGACTGGCTGGCCAGGCACCTGGTCACCCGGAAGGGCGCGCTCGTCGTGGTCACCCACGACCGGTGGTTCCTCGACGCGGTCTGCACCACCACCTGGGAGGTCGCCGACCAGATCGTCCGGGCGTACGAGGGCGGCTTCGCCGCCTGGACGCTGGCCCGGGTCGAGCGGCAGCGGGTCGCCGCCGCCACCGAGGCCCGCCGGCAGAACCTGCTCCGCAAGGAGATCGCCTGGCTGCGCCGGGGCGCGCCGGCCCGCACCTCGAAGCCGAAGTTCCGGATCGAGGCCGCGAACGCGCTCATCGCCGACGTGCCGGAGCCGCGCGACACCACGTCGTTGCAGCGGCTCGCCACCGCCCGGCTCGGCAAGCAGGTGTACGACCTGGCGCAGGTCACCCTGCACGCCGGCCCCAAGGAGATCCTGCGCGGCCTCACCTGGCAGGTCGGCCCCGGCGACCGGGTCGCCATCCTCGGCCGCAACGGCGCCGGCAAGACCACCCTGCTGCGCCTGCTCGCCGGGGTGACCCGCCCCGACGGCGGCCACTTCACCACCGGGCAGACCGTCCGGCCGGCGTTCCTCTCCCAGGAACTCGCCGAACTTCCCGGCCACCTGCGGGTCCTCGAAGCCGTCGAGGAGGTGGCCCGGCGGGTCCAGTTCGGCGACCGGGAGATCAGCGCCGCCCAGCTCGCCGAGATCTTCGGCTTCGACGACCGGCGGCTCTGGACCCCGGTCAGCGACCTCTCCGGCGGCGAGCGGCGCCGGTTGCAGATGCTGCGGCTGCTCGCCGGTGAGCCCAACGTGCTCCTGCTCGACGAGCCCACCAACGACCTGGACACCGACACCCTCGCCGCGCTGGAGGACCTGCTCGACTCCTGGCCGGGCACCATCGTGGTGGCCAGCCACGACCGCTACCTCATCGAGCGGGTCACCGACGTCGCGTACGGGATGTTCGGCGACGGCCGGCTGGTGCACCTGCCCGGCGGGGTCGACGAGTACCTGGCCCGGGCCGCCGCCGGTCGCGGACCGGCCCCCGCCGACCTCACCCCGGCCGGGCCGGGCCCGGTCCGCGAGGGTCTCTCCGCCGCCGAGGTACGTACCGCGAAGAAGGAACTCAGCCGGCTGGAACGGCAAATCGCCAAGCTCGAGCAGCGGGAGGCGACCCTGCACGAGCAGCTCGCCGCCCACGCCACCGACTACGCCAAGGTCGCCGAGCTGGACGCCCAACTCAAGGAGGTGCGGGCCGAGCGGGACCGCACCGAGGAGACCTGGCTCGCCCTCGCCGAGGAGCTGCCGGCGGACTGACCCGCCGTCGGGAGGGGGTGTGCGGCGTCACAGCCCGGCGTGCGGGACAATCGCTGGCGACCCCTCACCCGAACGGTCTTGGAGACGCAGAGATGTCGCACACCCCCGTCAACCACCCCGCGCGGCCTGTCTACCGGGCGATCGGCGGGCTCGTTGGTCTGTACTTCATCGTCTTCGGCGTGCTCGGCATCATCGCGAGCGCGGGCGACGAGGTGCTCGCCCAGGACGACACCAAGGTCCTCGGCCAGGGCACCAACCTCGGATTCTCGCTGCTGGCGATCCTGCTCGGGGCCGTGATCCTGCTCGGCGTCGTGATCGGCCGCAACCTCGACGTGCTGATCAACCAGTGGATGGCGTACGGGCTGATCGGCCTCGGCCTCGCCGAGCTGGCGTTCCTGCACACCGACGCCAACATCTTCAACTTCTCGATCATGACCGACGTCGTGATCCTGGTCCTCGCCCTGGTCCTGCTGATGGCCGGCATGTACGGCAAGGTCGGCACCGACGACGAGCACGAGGCCTGGCAGAAGGCTCGGCTCGTGCTCTGATTCCCGCCCGTACCGACGTGGGCCCGGCATCGAGCCGGGCCTTCGGCGTTTCCGGGGACGCGGGTCCGTCGCTGGGGGACAATCGGGGCGAATTGCTCGCTTCGTTGGAGGTTCCCATGGCGCACTTCCCGGTGAACCATCCCGCGCGGCCGCTCTACCGCGTGCTCTCCGGCCTCATCGGCCTCTACATCCTCGTCTTCGGCGTGTACGGCGTGGCCGCGACCTGGGGCGACGGGCTGTTCAGCAGGGCGGACACCAGTGCCCTCGGGCTCCGCACCAACCTGGCCTTCTCCCTGGTCTCCGTGATCTTCGGCGCGTTTCTCATCATCGGCGCGTCCCGGCGCGGCAACCTCGGCCACTACATGAACCTGACCGCCGGAGTCGTCTTCCTGGTCACCGGCATCCTCATGATGTCCGTGCTGCAGACCCAGGTGAACATTCTCAACTTCTCGATGGCGACCGTGATCGTGTCGCTGCTGTTCGGCCTGATCCTGCTCGCCACCGGCCTCTACGACAAGGTCGGCACGGACGAACACGCCGAGGAGGAACGGCGCCGCCGCGAGCACCCCGTCGCGAAGGCCCACCGCTGACCCGCGGGTCAGCCCGGCTTGCGCACCGTGATCAGCCCCGGCTTCGCCTCCAGGTGCGAC
Organism: Micromonospora sp. NPDC050495; assembly: GCF_040655175.1. Taxonomy (NCBI): domain Bacteria; kingdom Bacillati; phylum Actinomycetota; class Actinomycetes; order Micromonosporales; family Micromonosporaceae; genus Micromonospora; species Micromonospora sp. NPDC050495. The sequence continues at coordinate 129,787 of NZ_JBFAJK010000013.1, forward strand.
AACCCGTTCCAGGCCAGGTTCACCAGGTGCGCCGCCACCGTCTCCTTGCGCGGCTTGCGCACCTCCAGCCACCAGCGGCCGGTCAACGCCACCATGCCCACCAGCGCCTGCGAGTACAGCTCCGCCAGCTTCGGGTCGTAGCCCCGGCTGGAGAACTCCGCGCCCAGGATGTGCTCCACCTGGTGCGCCACGTCGTTCAACACGCTGCTGAAGTTGCCCGTCGCCGACATCAACGGCGACTCCCGGACCAGCACCCGGAACCCGCTGGTCTCCTCCTCGATGTAGGTCAGCAGGGTCAACGCCGCCTGCTCCAGCAACTCCCGCGGATGCCCGGCGGTCAGCGCCGTGGTGATCCGCTCCAGCAGCGAACGGACCTCTCGGTCCACCACCACGGCGTAGAGCCCCTCCTTGCCGCCGAAGTGCTCGTACACCACCGGCTTGGACACCTTCGCCCGGGCCGCCACCTCCTCGATCGACGTGGCGTCGAACCCGCGCTCGGCGAAGATCTCCCGGGCGATCGAGATCAGCTGCTCCCGACGCTGGGTCGCGGACATCCGTACCCGGGAAGGGGGCTTGGCCACCGGGACGGCCCGCCGCCGGGCGGAGCGCGCGTCATTGCCGGGAACGTCGGTCACCCGGCCCATCCTGCCAAACCCGACCGACGCCGACCGACCGGTTACCGCGCGGCCCGGCCCCGCACCCGCACCGGCTCCACCAGCTTCGCCGTGATCCGCTCCGGTTTCGGCCACCGCACCGACCAGGCCGCACCGGCCTTCTCCAGCAGCCAGATCACCCGCGCCGACGGATCGATCTGCCCGCGCAGCACCCCGTGCCGCGCGCTGGTCGGCTCCGCGTGGTGCAGGTTGTGCCAGCTCTCCCCGAACGACAGCAGCGCCAGCGGCCAGAAGTTCGCCGCCCGGTCGCCCGGCCGCACCGCGAACGGCCGCTCCCCGTAGACGTGGCAGATCGAGTTGATCGACCAGGTGACGTGGTGCAGCAGCGCGATCCGGACCAGCCCGCCCCAGAAGAACGCGGTCAGCGCGCCCTGCCACGACCAGGTGACCAGCGCGCCCATCGCCGCCGGCGCGAGCACCGACACCGCCACCAGCGCCGGGAAGAGCCGGTCGACCCGGCGGGTGATCGGATCGGCGAGCAGGTCCGGGGCGAACCGCTCCCGGTTCGACAGCTCCCGGTTGAACAACCAGCCGACGTGCGCGTGGAACAGTCCTCTGGCCAGCCCGCCGATGCTCTCCCCGAACCGCCACGGCGAGTGCGGGTCGCCCTCCTGATCGGAGAACGCGTGGTGCCGGCGGTGGTCCGCCACCCACTGGATGATCTCGCCCTGCACCGCGAACGAGCCCGCCACCGCCAGCGCGGCGCGCAGCCAGGGCTTCGCCCGGAATGAGCCGTGGGTGAAGTAGCGGTGGTAGCCGACCGTGATGCCGAGCCCGGAGAGCACGTACCAGAAGCCGGCGATCAGCAGGTCGCTCCAGCCCAGCCAGCCGCCCCAGGCCACCGGCACGGCGGCGAGCAGGGCGAGGAACGGTACGGCCACGAAGGCCCACAGCGCGATCAGGATCCCCCGGGACTGGTGTCCCTGGGTCAACGGCTTCGGTCCGCTCTCCGGGCCGCTCAGGGTGGTCGACATGGCACCTCCCAGTGGTACGGGCTACGCCTACGTCACCGTAACCAGCGGGCGGCTAGATCGCAGCGGACACCGGCATTCGTGAATGGACAGACCTGTCGTACGGCTGTTCTAACCTTTCGGTCGTGACGCTTGAGGAATCCTCTGCTGCCGGGTCGCGCCCCTATCGCGGACGGAAGCCGGAGCAGTACCGGCAGGCGCTCGTCCTCCGTCGTGACGGCTGCGCGGTCGGAGAGATCGCCGCACGGTTGGGGGTGTCGAAGTCCACCGCGTACCTGTGGACCCGTGATCTTCCCCTGGATCCGGAGTTGGTGCGCCGGCGACGCCGAGAGGCGTCGCGGGCCAGGGCGGAGGCCCAGTGGGCTCCCCACCGGGCCGCGCGGGATGCGGCCCGGTCCGCCAGCGTCGCAGCCGCCGCCCGCTGGGTAGGTCGACTCCGCCAGCGCGAACTGGTGTTGCTCGGCGCGGCCATCTACTGGTGTGAAGGGGCCAAGGCCAAGCCCTGGCGTCCGCACGACTGTCGGGTCAAGTTCGCCAACAGCGACCCGCTGCTGGTGGCGCTCTTCCTGCGCTTCCTCGACGCGTTGGGGGTGCCGCCGGCGGATCGACGGTTCCGGGTGAGCATCCACGAGACCGCCGACGCGGCCGGGGCGGTCAGGTGGTGGGCCGGCCTGGTCGGGGTGCCGCCCGGGCAGTTCCAGCCCACGTCGCTGAAGAAGCATCGGCCCGTGACCACTCGGAAGAACGTCGGCGACGGCTATCACGGCTGCCTGATTGTCCACGTTCTCCGCTCGAGTCGCGTCTACTGGAGGATCGAAGGGATCATGAAGGGAATGACCGATGAGGATCGGCAGGCCGACCGGTAAGGTGTAGGCAGCCGCCGAGCGGGTGCCTGTTTGCCCGTTTTCGACCGTCCCGGGTCGTCTAATGGCAGGACGTCAGGTTTTGGTCCTGATTATAGGGGTTCGAATCCTCTCCCGGGAGCTTCTGCTGTTTGCCCGTGGTCGCGTGGTTAGCATGACCGCGAGACTGTCGCCGTCCCGACGGGAGCCACGTCGTGTCCCAGCCCCACCTCCGCACCGTTGTCGTGCTCGCCGCCGGTGAGGGCAAGCGGATGAAGTCGGCCCTGCCCAAGGTGCTGCATCCGCTGCTCGGCCGTACCCTCCTCGGACATGTGCTGGCCGCGGCCGCGCCGCTGGGCGCGGACCGCACGGTGGTGGTGGTCGGGCACGGCGCCGACCAGGTCCGCGGGCACCTGGCCGAGGTGGCGCCCGAGGCCCTCGCGGTGCTCCAGGAGCGGCAGCTCGGCACCGGGCACGCGGTCCGGATCGCGTTGGACGCGGTGCCGGAGGCGACCGGCACGGTCGTGGTGATCAACGGGGACGTGCCGTTGCTGCGGCCGGAGACGGTGGCGGCCCTGGTGGAGGCGCACGAGGGCGCCGGCGCGGCGGCCACGGTGCTCGCCGCCGAGGTGCCGGACCCGACCGGCCTGGGCCGGATCGTGCGGGACGGCGCCGGCCGGCTGGCGCAGATCGTGGAGGAGCGCGACGCCACCCCCGAGCAGCGCGCGCTGCGGGAGATCAACGCGGGCATCTACGCGTTCGACGTGGCCCGGCTGCGGGACGGGCTGGGCAAGCTCTCCACCGACAACGACCAGGGCGAGGAGTACCTGACCGACGTCTTCGGCCTGCTCCGGGACGCCGGGGAGCCGGTGGCGGTGCACTGCGCCCCGGACCACGTGGAGACGTTGGGCTGCAACGACCGGGTCGAGCTGGCCGCGCTGCGCGGACTGCTGCGGGACCGGGTCAACGAGGGCTGGATGCGCAGCGGGGTGAGCATCCTCGACCCGCACACCACCTGGATCGACGTGACGGTGACCGTCGAGCGGGACGCGGTGATCGACCAGAACACCCAGCTCCAGGGCGCCACGGTGGTCGGCGCGGGGGCGCTGGTCGGGCCGGACACCACGCTGGTGGACACCACGGTCGGCGCGGGTGCGAGCGTGGTGCGCAGCCACGCGGTGGGTGCCGAGGTCGGCCCGGAGGCGAGCGTGGGGCCGTACGCGTACCTGCGGCCGGAGTCGCGGCTGGCCCGCAAGGCCAAGGTGGGCACGTTCGTGGAGACGAAGAAGGCCACCATCGGCGAGGGTTCGAAGGTGCCGCACCTGTCGTACGTGGGGGACGCGACGATCGGCGAGCACAGCAACATCGGCGCCGCGACGGTCTTCGTCAACTACGACGGGGTGCGCAAGCACCACACCACCATCGGCAGTCACGCGCGTACCGGGGCGGACAACATGTTCGTGGCGCCGGTGCGGGTGGGCGACGGCGCGTACACGGCGGCCGGTTCGGTGATCATCGCGGACGTGCCGGCGGGGGCGATGGCGGTGGCCCGGGGGCAGCAGCGCAACGTGGAGGGCTGGGTGCTGCGCAAGCGGGCCGGTACGGCGGCCGCGGAGGCGGCGCAGCGGGCCCGCGAGGGTGCGTCGGACTCACCCGAAGCCGCAAGTGAAGGTGACTGAATCCACGGGCGGTGCCAGGCCGTGGGTGGAGCGGTGAGCGCGGGGGATACTGCAACCGAATAGTCCCCGGCTCCACGCCGCCGGGAACCACCGACACACGGGAGCAGACGGGCCCATGGGCAGCATCGTCGCCGAAAACCGCAAGAGCCTGATGCTCTTCTCCGGACGGGGTTTTCCGGAGCTGGCCAAGGAAATCGGTGAGGTGCTCGGCGTCGCGCCGACCCCTTCCGACTCGTACGAGTTCGCCAACGGCGAGATCTTCGTACGGTTCAAGGACTCGGTGCGCGGGTCGGACGCCTTCGTGGTGCAGTCCGTGACGCACGGGGTCAACACCTGGGTCATGGAGACCCTGATCATGATCGACGCGCTGAAGCGGGGATCGGCCAAGCGGATCACCGTGGTGCTGCCGTTCTACCCGTACTCGCGGCAGGACAAGAAGCACCGGGGCCGGGAGCCGATCTCGGCGCGGCTGGTGGCCGACCTGCTGAAGACGGCGGGTGCGAACCGGATCCTGACGGTGGACCTGCACACCGCGCAGATCCAGGGCTTCTTCGACGGCCCGGTGGACCACCTCTTCGCGATGGACGTGCTGGCCGAGTACGTGGAGCACAAGTACGCGGGCCGGCCGATGACCGTGGTGGCGCCGGACTCGGGCCGGGTACGGGTGGCCGAGCGGTGGACGGACCGGCTGGGCGGCTGCCCGCTGGCCTTCATCCACAAGACCCGGGATCCGCTCAAGCCGAACCAGGTGGTGGCGAACCGGGTGGTCGGTGAGGTTGAGGACCGGGTGTGCCTGATCGTGGACGACATGATCGACACGGGCGGCACGATCAGCAAGGCGGCGGACATCCTCAAGGAGTCCGGGGCGGCGGAGATCGTGGTGGCCTCGACGCACGCGCTGCTGTCGGACCCGGCGACCGAGCGGCTGAAGAACAGCCCGATCGCCGAGGTGGTGGTGACCAACACCCTGCCGTTGCCGCCGGAGAAGCAGCTGGACAAGATCACCGTGCTGTCGATCGCGCCGCTGCTGGCCCGGGCCATCCGGGAGGTCTTCGACGACGGCTCGGTGACCACCCTCTTCGGCGGCCTCAGCTGAGTTCCGGCACCCCGCCGGCGGGACATGGCACCCGCCGGCGGGACCGCGCCGGCTCGCGGGACCGCGCCGGCTCGCGGGACCGCGCCGGCTCGCGGGCCTGCTCGGACTCGCGGGCCTGCTCGGGCTCGCGGGTCCACTCCGCCGGCGGGAGGGCCGCTCCGGCCGGGGGAAAAGTTGGGCTGCGAGGTGTCGCCGGCGGTGATAAGGGGACTGCCGGATGGCCCGGAAATCGCTCGGGTAGACTGGTGCGGTTGCCACGGCGAGGGTGCCCGGCGGGCCGCTGAAAAGCACCGCACGGAGGCGCCGTCATCGACGCGGTGCTCCGGGCAGTCGTTCATGACGCATGAGCCCCAGCGAGCCCCTCGCCCCAGCACCGCCAGACGACAAGCCGCCGCAGCGAAGCATCAGGAGTTTCCCCGTGTCCGAGGTAAAGATCAGCGCCGAGCCCCGCACCGAGTTCGGCAAGGGTGGTGCCCGTCGTACCCGCCGGGCCGGCAAGGTGCCCGCCGTGCTGTACGGCCACGGCGAGAAGCCCAAGCACATCGCGCTCCCGGCGCGTGAGTTCGCCGCCGCGATCCGCAAGGGCGGCGCCAACCAGCTCTTCGCGATCGAGGTGAGCGACGGCACCCAGGTGCTGGCGCTGCCCAAGGCGATCCAGCGTGACCCGATCAAGGACACCTTCGAGCACGTGGACCTGCTCCTGGTCCGCCGGGGCGAGAAGGTCACCGTCGAGGTCCCGATCCAGCTGACCGGTGAGGCCGCCAAGGACACGCTGATCGTGCACGACCACGACACCCTCTCGGTGACCGCCGACGCCACCAGGGTGCCGGACCACCTGGAGGCCTCGATCGAGGGCGCCGAGGCCGGCACCCAGATCACCGCCGCCGACGTGGAGCTGCCGGCCGGTGTCGAGCTGGTCGCGGACGCCGACCTCCAGGTCGCCTCGGTGACCGCCGCCCCGACCGCCGAGCAGCTCGAGGCCACCCTCCCCGAGGTCGAGGTGGCCGAGGAAGAGGCCGAGGCGGAGGCCGGCGAGGAGACCGCCGAGGCCCCCGAGGGCGCTCCGGCCGAGGGCGAGCCGGCCGCCGAGGAGCCGAAGACCGAGGCCTGATCGGCCCGCAGGCTGTGCGACAGGCGTCCCCGGTTCCCGGGGGCGCCTGTCGGCGTATCGGCGCCGGCCGGGCCGAGGCGGGCCCGGCGACACCCCGGCGGCTGGAGATGACGGAAGGGACGAGGCGTGACGGACGAGGCGGGGCCCTGGCTGGTGGTCGGCCTGGGCAACCCCGGTCGGGAGTACGCGGGCAACCGGCACAACGTCGGCTTCATGGTGGCCGAGCTGCTGGCCGGTCGGCTGGGCGGGAAGTTCGGGCGGCACAAGCGGGCGATGGCCGAGGTCGCCGAGGGTCGGCTGGGCTTCGGTGGGCCGAAGCTGGTGCTGATGAAGCCGCTGACCTACATGAACCTCTCCGGCGGCCCGGTGGTCGCGCTGGCGCAGTTCCACAAGATCCCGCCGGGGCGGGTGATCGCGGTACACGACGAGCTGGACATCCCGTACGGGCAGCTGCGGGTGAAGTGCGGCGGCGGCGAGGGCGGCCACAACGGCCTGCGGTCCATGTCGAAGTCGCTGGGCACGAAGGACTACGTGCGGGTGCGGTTCGGCATCGGGCGGCCGCCGGGGCGGCAGGATCCGGCGGATTTCGTACTGTCGGACTTCTCCGCGGTGGAGCGCAAGGAGCTGGAGTTCCTGGTGGACCGGGCGGCGGACGTGGTCGAGTCGGTGGTGACCCGCGGGGTGGAGCCGACGCAGAACCTCTACCACGGCGGCTGACCCCGGGCGGGGCTGCGGGCCGCGGCGGGCGGCGGCCGGTAGTCTGCGCTCCTCGGGAGGCGACGCGAGCGACGGGAGCGGAAGACCCATGGCCAATCCTCCGATGATCGACGGGGCGTTCGCCCGCTGGCTCGCGGCACGGGCCGGGCAGGCGCTGATGAACCTGCGCGCGGAGCTGGGTTTCGCCGACCCGGGGGCGTTGAAGGCGGCCGGGGACAAGGTCTCGCACGACCTGATCCGTACCGAGCTGGCGAAGTGGCGCCCGGCCGACGCGGTGCTGTCGGAGGAGGACGAGGGGTCGCGGCTGGCCTGGACGGCCGAGGTGACCACCGAGGCGGTGCCGCGGTTGACCGCCGACCGGGTGTGGATCATCGATCCGCTGGACGGCACCCGGGAGTTCGCCGAGGAGGGCCGTTCGGACTGGGCGGTGCACGTGGCCCTCTGGGCGCGTCACGCGCCGTCGCCGCACGGGCTGGTGGCGGGTGCCGTGGGGCTGCCGGCGCAGCACCGGGTGCTGGGCACCGACTACCCGCCGGCGTACCCGCCGATGACCTTGGAAGCGGCGACCGCGGGCGCGCGGGTCATCCGGTTGGCGGCCAGCCGCAGCCGACCGCCGGTGTTCCTCACCGACCTGGCCGAGGATGTCGGCGCGCATCTGGTGCCGATGGGTTCGGCGGGCGCGAAGATCGCCGCGGTGGTGACCGGCGAGGTCGACGCGTACATCCACGCCGGCGGGCAGTACGAGTGGGACTCGGCCGCTCCGGTGGCTGTGGCGACGGCCACCGGACTGCACGCTTCCCGGATCGACGGTTCTGCGCTGAAATACAACGAGGCCGACCCGCGCCTACCCGACCTCCTGGTCTGCCGCAAGGATCTCGCCAGTCGGTTGCTTGCAGCGTTGCAGCGGCATTCCGGGTAGCCTGACCGTCTTCTTGACGAGTCCGACCGGAAAGGTCTGGAATTCGATGAACGGACACCTGTCATGACGTCCCCGGCGGCGTACCAGGTATCGCACCTCGACGCGCTCGAGGCGGAGAGCATCTTCGTGATGCGCGAGGTCGTCGCCGAGATGGAGCGGCCTGTGCTGCTCTTCTCCGGCGGCAAGGACTCGATCGTGATGCTCCGGCTGGCGCAGAAGGCGTTCGCCCCGGCCAACGTCCCGTTCCCGGTCATGCACGTCGACACCGGGCACAACTTTCCCGAGGTCCTGGAGTACCGGGACCAGCGGGTCGCCGAGCTGGGCCTGCACCTGATCGTGGCGAGCGTGCCCGAGGCGCTGGCGGCCGGGCTGGTCCGGGAGTCGGCGGACGGGATGCGCAACCGGATCCAGACCCCGGTGCTGCTGGACGCGGTGGAGAAGCACCGCTTCGACGCGCTCTTCGGTGGCGCCCGGCGGGACGAGGAGAAGGCCCGCGCCAAGGAGCGCGTGTTCAGCTTCCGCGACGAGTTCGGTCAGTGGGACCCGAAGAACCAGCGCCCCGAGCTGTGGTCGCTCTACAACGGCCGGCACCACCCGGGCGAGTCGATCCGGGTCTTCCCGCTGTCCAACTGGACCGAGCTGGATGTCTGGCACTACATCGCCCGGGAGCGGATCCCGCTGCCGCCGATCTACTTCGCGCACGAGCGCGAGGTGATCGAGCGGGACGGCATGCTCTACGCGGTCAACGAGTTCATCCGGCCCAAGGCGGGCGAGGAGCGGTTCAAAGCGCGGGTGCGCTACCGGACCGTGGGCGACGCCTCCTGCACGGCGGCGGTCCGGTCGGACGCCGACACGGTGGAGAAGGTGATCGAGGAGGTGGCCGCCACCCGGATCACCGAGCGGGGCGCGACCCGCGGCGACGATCGGGTCAGCGAGGCCGCCATGGAGGACCGCAAGCGGGAGGGCTACTTCTGATGAGCGTCGAGACAGTGGCGCCGGAGGCGACGGATCCGACGCGCCCGATGGACCTGCTGCGGTTCGCCACCGCCGGCAGCGTCGACGACGGCAAGTCGACCCTGATCGGCCGGCTGCTGTACGACACGAAGTCGCTCTTCACCGACCAGCTCGCCGCGGTCGAGGCGGTCAGCGCGGCCCGGGGCGACGAGTACACCAACCTGGCGCTGCTCACCGACGGCCTGCGGGCGGAGCGGGAGCAGGGCATCACCATCGACGTGGCGTACCGGTACTTCGCCACGCCGCGGCGGAAGTTCATCATCGCGGACACCCCCGGGCACATCCAGTACACCCGGAACATGGTGACCGGCGCGTCCACCGCCGACCTGGCGCTGATCCTGGTGGACGCCCGCAAGGGCCTGGTCGAGCAGTCCCGCCGGCACGCGTTCCTCTGCTCGCTGCTGCGGGTGCCGCACCTGGTCCTCTGCGTGAACAAGATGGACCTGGTCGACTGGTCGGAGGAGGTGTTCGAGCGGATCGCCGACGAGTTCACCGCGTTCGCCGCGAAGCTCGACGTGCCGGACCTGACCGTGGTGCCGATCTCCGCGCTCAAGGGCGACAACATCGTCTCCCGCTCGGAGAACATGCCCTGGTACGAGGGTCCGTCGCTGCTGCACCACCTGGAGCGGGTGCACATCGCCAGCGACCGCAACCTGGTCGACGTGCGTTTCCCCGTGCAGTACGTGATCCGCCCGCAGTCCACCACGGTCACCGACTACCGCGGGTACGCGGGCCAGGTGGCCTCGGGCGTGCTCAAGCCGGGCGACGAGGTGATGGTGCTGCCCTCCGGGTTCACCAGCCGGATCGCCTCGGTCGAGACGGCTGACGGCCCGGTGGCCGAGGCGTTCCCGCCGATGTCGGTGACGGTCCGGCTGACCGACGAGATCGACATCTCCCGGGGCGACCTGATCTGCCGGCCGAACAACGCCCCGGCCGTCGCGCAGGACATCGAGGCGATGGTCTGCTGGATGGACGAGACCCGCCCGTTGCAGATCGGCGGCAAGTACGCGATCAAGCACACCACCCGCTCGGCGCGGGCCATCGTGCGCGGGCTGCACTACCGGCTGGACATCAACTCGCTGCACCGCGACGACGCGGCCGGCGAGCTGATGCTCAACGAGATCGGCCGGGTCCGGCTGCGGACCACCGTGCCGCTGCTCGCCGACGAGTACCGGCGTAACCGCACCACCGGCGGCTTCGTGATCATCGACGAGGCCACCAACCGGACGGTCGGCGCCGGCATGATCGTCGAAGCGGGCTGACGTCACCCACGGGTCCGGCGGGGGCCCCGGTCGACCGCGCGGGTTGACCGGGGCCCCCGCCGTTCACGCCAGGCGGCTGGCGCCGCCGGCCGGGCGGACGGTGCGGGTGGCCGGGGCGGCGAAGCCGCGCTCGGCGTACGCGGCGGTCACGGCGGCCGCCACCGCGTCGGCGGCGGACGCGTCGACCAGGGCCAGCACGCAGCCGCCGAAGCCACCGCCGGTCATCCGGGCCCCGTGCGCCCCGGCGGCCAGCGCCGCCTCGACCGCGGTGTCGATCTCGGGCACGGTGATCTCGAAGTCGTCGCGCATCGACGCGTGGGAGGCGGTCAGCAGGGGCCCGATCTCCCGGACCCGATTGGCGCGCAGCAGCGCCACCGTGTCGAGCACCCGCTGGTCCTCGGTGACCACGTGCCGGACCCGGCGGCGGGTCTCGTCGTCGGGCAGCTTCGCCAGCGCCGCGTCGAGGCCGGCCGGGTCGATGTCGCGCAGGGCGGGCACGCCCAGGATCCGCGCCGCCTCCTCGCAGGACCGGCGGCGGGAGGCGTACTCGCCGTCGGCGTGCCGGTGTGGGGCGCGGCTGTCGACCACCAGCACGGCCAGCCCGGCGGCGTCCAGGTCGAACGGGATCTGGTCGACCTGCTCGGTGCGGCAGTCCAGGAAGAGGGCGTGCCCGGCCCGGCCCCGGATCACCGCCGACTGGTCCATGATCCCGGTGGGCGCGCCGACGTAGCCGTTCTCGGCGCGCTGGGCGAGCCGGGGCCACCGCTCGGCGGGCAGGTCCAGGTCGCCCAGGTCGACCAGGGCGGCCAGCACCGCGGACTCGATCGCCGCCGACGAGGAGAGCCCGGAGCCGACCGGCACGTCCGAGGCGACCGCGAGCCGGGCGCCGGGGACCGGCTGGCCGGCGGCGCGCAGCGCCCACACCACGCCGGCCACGTAGGCGGCCCAACCGGGCACCCGGCCGGGCTCGTCGGCCTCCGCCGGCCCGAACTCCACCGGCTCGTCGTCCAGCTCCGACCAGACCGTCCAGCGCGGCTCGTCGCGGGGCGCCGCGGCGACGACGGTACGCATCGGCAGCGCGAAGGGGAGCACGAAACCGTCGTTGTAGTCGGTGTGTTCGCCGATCAGGTTGACCCGGCCGGGAGCCGCCCAGCGGCCCGCCGGCTCCGCGCCGTACCGCTGCCGGAAGCCCGCGGTGGCGCGGGCCGCGACGTCGCCGGCGGGCGCGGCGGGTGGCGCGGCGGGCGCGGTCGGGCCGGTCACTGGTTCTCCTTCGTTCGCGGCTGCGGGGCTCGCAGACCCGGCTCGCTCCTCGCGCTCACCGTGCCGCCGTTCGTTCGCGGCTGCGGGGCTCGCAGACCCGGCTCACTCCTCGCGCTCACCGTGCCGCCTTTCGTTCGCGGCTGCGGGGCTCGCAGACCCGGCTCACTCCTCGCGCTCACCGTTGCCCCAGGATGTGCTCGCGGTAGAACGCCCAGGCGTCGCCGACCATGTCCTGCAGCGTCGGCTTGGCCGGCACCCAGCCCAGTTCGTCGCGGGCCAGCGCGGCGGAGGCGACCAGCTCGGCCGGGTCGCCTTCGCGGCGCGGGGCCACCTCGACCGGCACCGGGTGGCCGGTGACCTCGCGGACCACCTCGATCACCTGCCGGTTGGTGAAGCCGTTGCCGTTGCCCAGGTTGTAGATCCGGTGCCGGCCCGGGGTGGCGGCGTCCAGCGCCAGCAGGTGGGCCCGGGCCAGGTCCTCGACGTGGATGTAGTCGCGCACGCAGGTGCCGTCGACGGTGGGGTAGTCGTCGCCGAAGAGCTGGAGCTTGTCGCGCCGGCCGGCGGCCACCTGCAGGGCGAGCGGGATCAGGTGGGTCTCCGGGTCGTGCCGCTCGCCGATGGTCCCCCCGTCGTGCCGGTACGCCCCGGCGACGTTGAAGTAGCGCAGCGAGATCGCGCCCAGGCCGTGGGCGATCGCCTCGGAGGTGAGCGCCATGTCGACGGCCAGCTTGGTGGCCCCGTACGTGTTGGTGGGGGCCTTCACGGCGGTCTCCGGGATGGGCAGCTCGGTGGGGTTGCCGTAGACCGCGGCGGTGGAGGAGAAGACCAGCCGGGGCACCCGGGCGGCGCGGACGGCGTCGAGCAGGGCGAGCGACCCGATGGTGTTGGTCCGCCAGTAGAGCTCCGGCTTGACCATCGACTCGCCGGCGGCGATCAGCGCGGCGAGGTGCAGCATGCCGTCGAAGCCGGCGTCCGGGGTGAGCACCCGGGCGGCCTCGTGGATCGGCAGGTCGACGTGGGTGGCGTCGGGGGCGAGGGCCGCCCGGTGCCCGGTGCGCAGGTCGTCCAGGACGGTGACGGCGTGGCCCTCGTCGAGCAGCATCCGGGTCACCACGCTGCCGATGTAGCCCGCACCGCCGGTGACGAGCAGTTTCACGTCGGTTCCTCCCGCCTGGCCGCCGCGGTGGCGGCCGTCCTTGATCACCCTATGGTCGCCGGTCGTGCCACGGCTGGCAGTGCACCACCGCCATTCCACCACGTTCCGTCATGATTGAACAGATCCGAACATCGACCGGCTGGGGCGGCGCCGGCTGTCTACCATCCATCCCATGCGGGAGGCAGGTGGTCCCGGGCTCCGGCGACGACCGTCGGGGCGGCCACGGCGCGAACCCGGTCCCGTCGCCCGGACCGTCGCCCGGCTCGTGGTCCGTGCCGCCGACGGGGCGACCCGCCTGGTCACCGACCTGCTCGGGGCCAGCCCGACCGCCGGCCGGGAACGGATCACCGAGGCCGAACTGCGCGACCTGGTGGCCGCCAACACCCTCCTCGACCCCGACGAGCGCCGGATCATCGACGAGGTGCTGGTGGCCGGCGCCCGCCTGGTCCGCGAGGTGATGGTGCCCCGCACCGAGGTGGTCTTCCTCTCCGCCGGGCTGACCGTGGCCGAGGCCGAACGCCTGGTCCGGGCCGAGACGCACACCCGCTACCCGGTGGTCGACGGCACCCACGACGACGTGGTCGGCTTCCTCCACCTGCGCGACGTGCTGCTGCGCCCCGAGCGCGACCGGTGCGCCACGGTGGGCGAGCTGACCCGCGAGGTGAAGCGGCTGCCCGGCAGCAAACGGGTGCTCGCCGCGCTCACCGAGATGCGCCGGGAGGGCCACCACCTCGCCGTGGTCGTCGACGAGTACGGCGGCACCGCCGGCATCGTCACCTGCGAGGACCTGGTGGAGGAACTGGTCGGCGAGATCCACGACGAGGACGACGTCCCACCCGAACCGGTCCACGCCGGCCTGCCCGCCGTGGTGGACGGCCGGCTCAACCTGGCCGACTTCGCCGAGCGGACCGGGGTGTCGCTGCCCGCCGGCCCGTACGAGACGGTCGGTGGCTTCGTGATGGCCGCCCTGGGCCGGCTGCCGGTCACCGGTGACGAGGTGCCGGTCGCGCCGGCCACGCTGGACGCCGGCCGGCCCGATCCGGACGACCCGCCGGGTGGCTGGCTGCTGCGGGTGCTCGCCCTGGAAGGGCGGCGGGTGTCCCGCCTCGCGGTCTCCGCCGCGCGCGTGCCCGAGCAGCGACGCGAGCTGCCCGCCCCGGTCAGGCCCGCCGCGAGCCGACCCGCCGGCCCGTCATGACGGGCGATGGAGCTTGCTGACAGAATTGCCGGCATGTCCGACGTACCCGCCCGCCCGCGCGTCTTCTCCGGCATCCAGCCGACGGCCGACTCGTTCCACCTCGGCAACTACCTCGGCGCGCTGCGGCACTGGGTGGCCCTGCAGGACAGCCACGACGCCTTCTACTGCGTGGTGGACCTGCACGCCATCACCGCCGGCCACGACCCGAAGGTGCTCAAGCAGCGCAGCCGGCTGGCCGCCGCGCAGCTGTTCGGGCTGGGTCTCGACCCGGAGCGCAGCACCCTCTTCGTCCAGTCGCAGGTGCCCGAGCACCCGCAGCTGGCCTGGGTGCTCGGTTGCATCACCGGGTTCGGCGAGGCGAGCCGGATGACCCAGTTCAAGGACAAGTCGCACAAGCAGGGCAGCGAGCGGGCCAGCGTCGGCCTCTTCACGTACCCGATCCTGCAGGCCGCCGACATCCTGCTCTACCAGGCGCACGCGGTGCCGGTCGGCGAGGACCAGCGGCAGCACCTGGAGCTCTCCCGGGACCTGGCGCAGCGGTTCAACTCGCTGTTCGGCCCGACCTTCACGGTGCCCGCGCCGCACATCGTCAAGGACACCGCCAAGATCACCGACCTGCAGGACCCGACGGCGAAGATGTCGAAGTCGTCCTCCTCGCCGGCCGGCATCATCGACCTGCTCGAGGAGCCGGCCCGCTCGGCCAAGAAGATCCGCTCCGCGGTCACCGACACCGGCCGCGAGATCGTCTTCGACGCCGAGGGCAAGCCCGGCGTGTCCAACCTGCTGACCATCTACTCGGCGCTCTCCGGACGGAGCATCGACGACCTGGTCGCCGCGTACGACGGCAAGGGCTACGGCGACCTCAAGAAGGACCTCGGCGAGGTGGTCCGGGAGTTCGTCACCCCCATCCAGGAGCGCACCCGCGGCTACCTGGACGACCCGGCGCAGCTGGACAAGCTGCTCGGCCAGGGGGCGGAGAAGGCCCGGGCGGTCGCCGCGGCGACGCTGGCCACCGTCTACGAGCGGGTCGGCTTCTTCCCGCCGGTCCGGTCCGCGTAGCGGGCCCGCGCGTCGGAAAGGGTGTGCGCAGTCGGTGGCCGGAGGGATGGCGCGAAGCGTGGCTGGCAGGGACGGAGCGCCGGACGCCGGCGACACCATCCAGATCGGGATCGCGGTGGACATCCCCGAACCGTGGGGCGGGCTGCTCACCCGCCGCCGGGTCGAGGCCGGTGACCCGCAGGCCGTCCCCGCCCACGTCACCCTGCTCGGGCCGACCGAGATCCCGGTGAGCGCGCTGCCCGCCGTCGAGGAGCACCTGGCCCGGGTGGCCGCCACCCACCTGCCGTTCACCCTGCACCTGCGGGGCACCGGCACGTTCCGCCCGGTCACCCAGGTGGTCTTCGTGGCGGTCGCGGCCGGGATCAGCGAATGCGAGGTGCTCGCCGCGGCCATCAACGCGGCGCCCGAACTGCACCGGGAGGCGCGCTTCCCGTACCACCCGCACGTCACCGTGGCGCAGGACGTCCCGCCGGAGGTGCTGGACAAGGCGTACGAGGACCTGGCGGACTTCTCGGCGCTGTTCGAGGTCGAAGCCTTCACCCTCTTCTCGCACAGCGGGGCGGCCCGATGGCAGCCCCGCCGCGACTTCCGGCTCGGCGGTTGAGCTGAGCGCGCCGCTGGCCCGCCGCGTCCCCCACCGATCGGCGAGGATGACGGGGTGAACCTGCTCGGCCGGATCGAGAGCGCGCTGGGCCGCCGGATCGACGCGGCGCGGGGCCGGCTGCCGGCCTTCGACCACCTGTGGCGGGCCGGCACCCTCTACGCGGACCTGCTGGCCGGGCGGCTGGCCGCCGCGATCGCCTACTACGGCTTCTTCGCGGTGTTCGCGCTCGCCCTGGTCGCGTACTGGATCTTCGGCACGATCCTGCAGGACAACGCCGAGGTCAGCGAGGCGGCCGCGGACTTCCTGGCCGGGAACCTGCCGTTCCTCGACCCGCAGCAGATCGCCGAGAGCAGCAACACCGTCGGGGTGGTCGGCCTGATCATCCTGGTGGTCACCGGGATCGGCTGGGTGGAGGCGATCCGCTCCTCGCAACGGCTCATGTACGGCTTCAACCAGCAGCCCGGCAACCTGGTGATCCGCCGCCTGGTCGACCTGGGCGTACTGGTCGCGGTCTTCGTGCTGCTCGGGGTGTCGGTGGCCGCCGTGGACGCGCTGGAGTCGCTGCTGCGGTTCCTGCTGCGCAGCACCGGCTCGGTCGGCCTCACCACGGTCAGCGCGGTGCTCAGCGTGCTGGTCAACGCGGTGCTCGCGGTCGCGTTGCTGGTGGCGGTGCCCCGGCTGCGGATGAGCCGGCGCCGGCTGCGGCCGGTGGTGCTGGTGGTCGCGGTCGGCATCACCCTGCTCAACACCGTCGGCCGCTACTACGTGGTACGCACCGAGCGGAACCCGGCGTACACGGTGGTGACCACCGCGGTCGGCCTGCTGCTCTACCTCTACCTGCTCAACCAGTTGGTGCTCTTCGGCGCGGCGCTGGCCGCCACCAGCCGGTACGGCCGGGTGGTGGACCTGGCCGAGGGCTCCGCCGCGCGGGAGGTGGACGTCGAGATCGACGAGGAGACCGAACCGGGGACACCGGGAGGAGCGGGATGAGCACCCGGATCAGGATCGACACCGACTCGGCGGTGCCCCCGTACGAGCAGGTGCGCGGGCAGCTCGCGGGGATGATCGGGGACGGGCGGCTGCCCGTCGGCACCCGGCTGCCCGCGGTCCGGCAGCTCGCCGCCGACCTGGGTCTGGCGGTGAACACGGTGGCCCGGGCGTACCGGGAGCTGGAGTCCGCCGGGCTGGTGGAGACCCGGGGGCGGCACGGGACCGTGGTGGCCCCGGGGCGGGACGACGCCACCGACCGTCTGCACCGGGCCGCCGCCGGGTACGCCGCCGAGGCGGCTCGGCTGGGCGTACCGCCGGACCGCGCCCTCGCCCTGGTCCGTGCGGCGCTGAACGCCGGTACGCCCGGGTAGGAGTGACCGCCGGAGCGGAGGGACTTGGCGGCAATGCGGCCCGCGCCCGCGCCGGGAACGACCATGATGGGCCGGTGGGCGCACTCGTGACACTGGACCTGCCGGACGACTCGCCGATGCTCGGCCTGCCGTGGATCATCACCTTCGGCCCGCTGGGCGACGGCGACGAGTGGGAACCCGTCGTCTGCGGCCCGTACGAGCGGGCGCACGCGCTCGCCCTGGCCGAGGCGGTGGTCGCCGAGGAGCAGCTGATGGCGGTGGTGGAGCCGCTGGTGCCGGCGCTGACCCCGGAGGAGATCCGCAGCGAGATCGCCGCCGCGCAACTCGCCGCCGAGGACGAGGCGGCCCGGATCGACGAGGCGGACCTGTACGGCGACTTCGAGGACGTCATCGACGAGGAGCTGGAGCTGGCCGCCGAGCGGGAACCGGAACCGCAGCCGGCGAACCCGCCCAGCGCCGAGGAGGTCCACGCCGGCTTCGCGCGGATCGCCAAGCTGCTCGCCGCCCGGGGCGCCTGAGCCTCAGCTCGGCGCCCGGTCCAGCACGCAGAACTCGTTCTCCTCCGGGTCGGCCAGGACCGTGAACCCCTCGGTCCCGGTCTGCCCGACGTCGATGTGCCGGGCGCCGAGCGCCACCAGCCGGTCCACCTCCGCCGCCGGGTCCCCGTCCGAGACCAGGTCCAGGTGGAGCCGGTTCTTGCCGTGCTTGGCGGTGCCGCTGCCCTGCAACCAGATGGTGGGGCCGGGCCGGCCGGGCGGCGGGTAGAGCTTCGCGTTGCCGTCGCCGCCCTGTCGGACGGTGTAGCCGAGGGCGGCCGACCAGAACCGGGCCATCAGATCGAGGTCGCTGACGTCGAGGGTGTACTGCGCCACGAGTGCGGTCATCACCCCGTGGTACCCGCACGGTCCCAGATGGACACCGGCCCCTCGGAGATCGAGATCCCCGAGGGGCCGGCGCCACCTCACCCCCCACCACAAGGGGTCGGTAGCCCAGCCGCCCGTCGGCGCGGGGCACAACGGACGACCAGGTCAATGGCGGGTTACCCGGCTCAGCGCCGTTCGAACCACGCAGCCGCGTCCACCGGCAGGACGTGCCCGTCGCCCCGTTCGGTGAGGTCGGCGCTGGCGGCGACCGGCCGGCCGTAGCCGGTGATCGTGGCCGCCGCGCCGCTGATGTTGACCACGCAGGTCAGCTCGGCGTCCCCGGCGGTGCGGTGGAACGCCAGCACGCCGGGCTCGGTTTCCAGCCAGGTGATGCCGTCGGTGCCGGCCAGCGCCGGGTGCTCGTGCCGGACCCGCAGGGCGGTCCGGTAGAGCTCCAGCGTCGAGCCGGGCACGCCGGCCTGGGCCGCGACCGAGAGGCCGCGCCAGGTCGCCGGGGCCGGCAGCCAGCTCAGTTCGCTGCCCGCCGGGCCGAAGCCGTACGGGGCCAGCTCGCCGCTCCACGGGATCGGCACCCGGCAGCCGTCCCGGCTCTCCCCGGTGCGCAGGAACGCCGGGTCCTGGCGCAGCTCGTCGGGAAGGTCGAGCACCTCCGGCAGGCCGAGCTCCTCGCCCTGGTAGACGTACGCGCAGCCGGGCAGGGCGAGCATCAGCAGGGCGGCGGCCCGAGCCCGGCGCAGACCGACCTCGCCGTCGCCGTACCGGGTGACGTGCCGCTGCCGGTCGTGGTTGGAGAGCACCCAGGTGGTCGGGGCGCCGACGATGGTCGACTCGGCCAGCGCGGTGTCGATGACCTTGCGGAACGAGTCGGCCGACCAGGTGGCGTCGAGGAAGTCGAAGCTGAACGCCTGGTGCAGCTCGTCCGGGCCGATGTAGCGGGCCAGCCGCTGCGGGGTCTCGGCCCACGCCTCGGCCACCGCCATCCGGCCGCCCGGGTAGCTGTCCAGAATCGGCCGCCAGGCGCGGTAGATCTCGTGCACCTCGTCCTGGTCGAAGTACGGCAGCCGGCCCTTGCCGAGCAGTTCCGACTGGCGCCGGCCGGTGGTCATCGAGTTGAAGCCGACGTCCGGCAGCCCTGCGGCCTTGATCATTCCGTGGGCCACGTCGATCCGGAAACCGTCCACGCCCCGGTCGAGCCAGAACCGCAGGATGTCCTCGAACTCGGCGCGTACCTCCGGGTGGCGCCAGTTCAGGTCGGGCTGGGCCGGGTCGAACAGGTGCAGGTACCACTGCCCGTCGGGGACCCGGGTCCAGGCCGGGCCGCCGAAGATGCTCTCCCAGTCGTTCGGTGGCAACTCGCCCTGCTCGCCCCGGCCCTCGGCGAACAGGTACCGGGCCCGCTCGGGAGAGCCCGGGCCGGCCGCGAGGGCCGCCGCGAACCACGGGTGCGCGCTGGAGGTGTGGTTGGGCACCAGGTCCACGATGATCCGCAGGCCGAGCGCGTGCGCGTCGGTGATCATCGCGTCGAAGTCGGCCAGCTTGCCGAAGAGCGGATCCACGTCCCGGTAGTCGGCCACGTCGTAGCCGGCGTCGATCTGGGGCGAGGTGTAGAAGGGGGTCAGCCAGAGCGCGTCCACCCCGAGTTCCCGCAGGTACGGCAGCCGCTGCCGGATCCCCTCCAGGTCACCGACGCCATCGCCGTTCGCGTCGGCGAAGCTGCGGACGTAGACCTGGTAGACGACCGCGGAGCGCCACCAGTCGTTGTCGGCGGTCGGCGGCGCGGGAGGGGTGGCGGCGGTCATCGGTGACGATCCCCGTTCTCTGGCATCAGACGGCGGCGCCCCGCAGGGGTACGCGGGGCACGGGTGTCTGAGCAGAATGCCGGCCAAGCACTGCAAGAGTCAAGCATTCCTTGCGCAAGAAGTAACCCCCACATCCCCGCCGCCCACCGCTCCACCCTCAACCTGTCGCGCCCCGTCCCGCTGTCCCGCCCCGTCCCGCTGTCCCGCCCCGTCCTGCCTCGCCCTGTCCTGCCCCGCCCTGTCCCGCCTGTCCCGCCCCGTGTCCCGTCCCGCCCTCCGGAAGCCCCACCCGCTTTGCGGCATCTCGCCCCCTCCGGTCGCCCGGATGGGCCAGGTTGCGGCATCTCGTGCCCTCCCTCTGGTCGGATGGGCCGGGTTGCGGCATCCGGAGTCGATCACGTGCCATCCCGTCGGGTGGATGGGCCGAGGTGCGGCATCTCGTGCAATCGCGGGGAGCGGATGGGCTTGGCAGGCGGCGTCCGGAGTGGATCAGGTGCGAGCGCCGCGGGTGGAGGGGCCAAGGTGCGGCATCTCGTGCCATCCCGGGGGCCGGAAGGGCCGGAGTGCGGCATCTTGTGGACGCCGCCCGCCGGGGCGAGGGCGAGGGCGAGGGCGGGGCGGGAGCGGTCAGGCTGGTACGACCAGGGAGGGGGCGGTCGGGCGTTGCCGCTGCGCCCCGCCGGCCGGGCCGGTTCCTGACGGGCCGCCGGCCGGGCCGGTTCCTGACGGGCCGCCCGCCGGGCCGGTTACTGACGGGCCGCCGGTCGGGGTGGTTCCTGACGGGCCGCTGGTCGGGGTGGTTTCGGCCGGGCGGGCCACCGCCGTCGAGCCGCGTACCACGAGTTCCGGGCGGAACAGGTATTCGGAGTTCGGGGCGGCGTGCCCGTTGATCTCGTCGACCAGCGCGCGGACCGCGGCCACCGCCATCGCGGCGACCGGCTGGCGCATGGTGGTCAGCGGCGGGTCGGTGAAGGCGATCAGCGGGGAGTCGTCGTACCCGACGACCGAGATGTCGCCGGGGACGGCGAGGCCGCGCTGGCGGGCGGCGCGGATGGCGCCGAGCGCCATCAGGTCGGAGCCGCAGACCAGGCCGGTGACCCCGCGCTCGATGAGCCGGCCGGCGGCGGCCTCGCCGCCCTCGACGCCGAAGAGGGAGAGTTCGGCCAGCTCGTCGATCTCGGCCTCGGTCGCGCCGACCAGCCGGGTCATGGCGGACCGGAAGCCGGCCACCTTGCGCTGCACGGGGACGAACCGGTCCGGCCCGGTGATCAGGCCGACCCGGCGGTGTCCGAACGCCACCAGGTGGGCCACGGCCAGCTCGGCGGCCTCCCGGTCGTCGCAGGAGACGAAGGGCGCCGCGATGCCACCGACGTACCCGTTGATCATGACGATCGGCAGCGGACGGGCGATCAGCGCGCGGTACCGGTCGTGGTTGGCGGCGGTGTCGGCGTGCAGGCCGGAGACGAAGACGATCCCGGAGACCTGCCGGTCCAGCAGCATCTCCACGTACTCGTCCTCGGTGACGCCGCCGGGGGTCTGGGTGCAGAGCACCGGGGTGAACCCGCTCTGCGCCAGCGTCGACTCGATGATCTGGGCGAAGGCCGGGAAGATCGGGTTGTCCAGCTCCGGGACCACCAGCCCGACCAGCCCGGCGCTGCGCTTGCGCAGCCGGGCGGGGCGCTCGTAGCCGAGCACGTCGAGGGCGGTCAGGACGGCCTGCCGGGTCTCGGGGGCCACTCCGGGGCGGTCGTTGAGCACCCGCGACACCGTGGCCTCGCTGACTTCGGCCTGTTGGGCGATGTCGGACAGTCGAGCGCGCATGGCGGCACTTTAGCTCACCGGCAAGTTCTTGCGTACGCCCTTGCAAGCCCTTCCATTCTCTGCAACCTCTTGCTAACGTCCCCGCAACATGCGAGAGCAGCGGCGCAAAACCCCCGCGCCGGTCAGCAAGAAGTTTCCGAGCATTCCACTGGCGAGCCGCCCTTCCCCCGGCGGGCCGCCATGACGACAGGAGTACCGATGCGCATCCGTACCGCGGGTGTGGTCGCCGTCCTCGGCCTGGCGCTCGCCGCGTCCGGCTGCGGTGGCAGCGACAGCGACAAGCCGGCCGCCAAGGAGTCCGCCAAGGCGGCCGGCGGCAAGCTGGTCATCTGGGCCGACGACAAGCGGGCCGCCGCGCTGAAGCCGTTCGCCGAGGAGTTCGGCAAGGAGAACGGCGTGACCGTCGAGGTCCAGGCCGTCTCCAAGGACCTGCAGACCAACTTCGTCACCGCGTCGCAGCAGGGCAGCGGCCCGGACGTCGTGGTCGGCGCGCACGACTGGATCGGCAACATGGTCCAGAACGGCGCCATCGACCCGGTGCAGCTCCCCGCCGAGCAGAAGAGCGCGTTCAACGAGACCGCGATCAAGGCGGTCACGTTCAACGGCCAGCTCTACGGCGTGCCCTACGCCACCGAGAACGTCGCGCTGCTCCGCAACACCGCGCTGGCCCCCGAGGCGCCGAAGACGATCGAGGAACTGGTCCAGACCGGCAAGAAGCTCAAGGCCGAGAAGAAGGCCCAGGAGATCCTCTGCCTCCAGTCCGGCCAGAACGGCGACGCGTACCACGTCTACCCGCTGTACACCTCCGGCGGCGGTTACCTCTTCGGCACCACGGCCAACGGCGACTACGACCCGAAGGACCTGGGCGTGGGCAAGCCGGAGTCGATCGCGGCCTTCCAGAAAATCGCGAAGCTCGGCGAGAAGGGCGAGGGCGCGCTCAAGCGCTCCATCACCCCGGAGAACTCCATCGCCAGCTTCGGCGCCAAGAAGTGCGCCTTCCTGGTCTCCGGTCCGTGGGCCATCGCCGAAGCCAAGAAGGCCGGCATCAAGTACGACATCTCCCCGGTCCCCGGCTTCGCCGGCGGCAAGGAGGCCCAGCCGTTCGTGGGCGTGCAGGCGTTCTACGTCGCCGCCAAGGGCAAGAACAAGGCCTTGGCGCAGGAGTTCGCCACCAACTACGTGA
Organism: Micromonospora sp. NPDC050495; assembly: GCF_040655175.1. Classification (NCBI taxonomy): domain Bacteria; kingdom Bacillati; phylum Actinomycetota; class Actinomycetes; order Micromonosporales; family Micromonosporaceae; genus Micromonospora; species Micromonospora sp. NPDC050495. Next base: position 152,403 of record NZ_JBFAJK010000013.1, read on the forward strand.
CCAAGCCCGAGCTGGCCGTCGCGCTGTACCGGGCCGAGCCGCGCCCGCCGGCGCTGACCGCCGCCTTCGACCAGGTCAAAGGCGAGGACCCGGACCTGGCCAAGTTCTCCGAGGCCGGCAAGAACGGGCAGGTGCTCCCGGCGATCCCGGCCATGGCCGCGATCTGGGACCCGTTCGGCAAGGCGGAGGCCGCCATCATCGGCGGCGCCGACCCGGCCAAGACGATCACCGCCGCGGGCAAGACCATCGCGGGTCAGATCAAGTAATGAGCACGTCGCTGTCCGGCCCGGGGTCTGCTGAGCAGGCCCCGGGCCGGGAGCCCGTTCGCCGCGGGCTCCCGCGCACGTCCCGTACCGCGCGGAACCACGCGCCGATCACCGCGACCGGTCTCGTCGTCAAGGTGGTCCTGCTCGGCCTGGTGGCCGGGATCGCGATCTGGGCGGCGTTCCCGCTCGTCGAGGCCGAGCACTGGGTGGGGCTGGCGATCCTCGCCGCCACCACCGCGGGCCTGTTCTACCTCTACCTCGGCCGGCGGCACATCCCGGCCAAGTACCTGGTCCCCGGCACGATCTTCCTGATCGCCTTCCAGGTCTTCCCGGTGCTCTACACGGCGAGCACCGCCTTCACGAACTTCGGCGACGGGCATCGCGGCAGCAAGGACGACGCCATCGTCGCCATCCAGACCGCCTCGGTGAAGCAGGTCCCCGGCTCCGCCCAGTACGCCCTCTCCATCGCCACCAAGGGCGACCCGGCGACCGGCGCGCTGGTCTTCCTGCTCGGCGACCCGAAGACCAAGGAGGCCTTCGCCGGCGACGCGGGCGGCCTGCGCCGGCTCGACCCCGGCCAGGTGGAGGCCAGCAGCCTCACCGGCAAGGTCACCGCCGCCGACGGCTACACCGTGCTGAACATCGGCCAGGCCAGCGTCCGGAGCAAGGAGATCACCGACCTGGTGGTGCCGACCGCCGGTGGCGCGATCCGCTCCAACGGGCTCACCCGCGCCTACGAGGGCAAGGCCGTGCGGGCGTACGACGCCGGGTGCGACTGCATCAAGGACAGCGAGACCGGCGGGACCTGGACCGCGGACGCGCAGGCCGGCGCGTTCGTCGCCGCCGACGGGGACCGCCTCGCCCAGGGCTGGAAGGTCAACGTCGGGTTGAAGAACTTCAGCCGGGTGCTCACCGACCCGAACATCTCCGGCCCGTTCTTCGGCACCCTGCTCTGGAACTTCGCCTTCGCGGTCGGCTCGACCGGGCTCACCTTCCTGCTCGGCATGGCCATCGCGCTCGCCCTGCACTCGCCCCGGATGCGCGGCACCAACCTCTACCGGGTGCTGCTGATCCTGCCGTACGCGATGCCGTCGTTCGCCATGCTGTTGGTCTGGCGGGACATGTTCAACACCGACTTCGGCCTGGTGAACAACCTGTTCGGGGTGGGCGTCGACTGGTTCGGCCAGGCCTGGTCGGCCCGGGCCGCGGTGCTGCTGGTGCAGCTCTGGCTCGGCTACCCGTACATGTTCCTGGTGGCCACCGGCGCGCTCCAGGCCATCCCCCGGGAGCTGACCGAGGCCACCTCGGTGGACGGCGCCTCCCCGTGGCAGTCGTTCCGGTCGGTCACTCTGCCGCTGCTGCTGGTCGCGCTCTCGCCGCTGCTGATCGCGTCGTTCGCGTACAACTTCAACAACATCAACGCGATCTGGCTGACCACCGAGGGCGGGCCGTTCCCGGCGGACAACCCGACCAACGGGGCCACCGACCTGCTCATCACCTACACCTACCGGCTGGCCTTCGGCGCCCAGGGCGCCGAGTTCGGCATGGCCGCCGCGGTCTCGATCTTCATCTTCGCGATCGTGGCCACGGTGTCGGCGATCAGTTTCCGCCGTACCCGCAAGCAGGAGGAGGTGTACTCGTGACCACCTACGCGGACGCCCCCGCCGCCAACCGCAACGCGAAGGGGAGCGCGAGGCGGCGCTGGTTCCGCCAGGTGGGCTGGCGGCACGTCGTCGGGGTGCTCGCCGTGGCGTTCAGTCTCTTCCCGATCCTGTTCGTGCTCTCCGCGGCGCTCAACCCGCTCGGCACGCTCTCCTCCACCGAGCTGCTGCCGACCGGCGCGTCCTTCGAGAACTTCGGCAACCTGTTCCACCAGACCGCCTTCGGGCACTGGTTCCTCAACTCGCTGCTGATCGCCGGCACGGCCAGCATCGTGTCGATCTTCCTGTCCGCGCTGGCGGCGTACGCGTTCTCCCGGATGCGGTTCGCCGGGCGGCGGTTCGGCCTGCTCACCCTGCTGCTGATCCAGATGTTCCCGCAGTTCCTGGCCATCGTGGCGATCTTCCTGATCTTCACGACGGTCACCGACCTGTGGCCGGTGCTCGGGTTCAACACCCCGTGGGGGCTGTTCCTGCTCTACATGGGTGGTGCGCTCGGCGTGAACACCTGGCTGATGAAGGGCTTCTTCGACACCCTGCCCCGGGAGCTGGACGAGTCGGCGACCATGGACGGCGCCACGCACGCCCAGGTCTTCTTCCGGATCATGCTGCCGCTGGTGGCGCCGATCCTGGCGGTGACCGCGCTGCTGTCCTTCATCGGCACGATCAACGAGTTCATGATCGCCAACGTGTTCCTCACCAACACCGAGTCCAAGACCCTCGCGGTCGGCATGTTCGGGCTGGTGGCCGGCGAGCGGAACAACAACTTCGGGATGTTCGCGGCGGGCACCCTGCTCACCGCCGTCCCCACGGTGCTGGTGTTCCAACTGCTCCAGCGCTACATCGTCTCCGGCCTCACCGCCGGGGCGGTCAAGGGATGAACCGGAGGGGTACGCGCTCGCCGTCCTGAGCGGGGGCGAGCGCGGCCCCTTCGCACCGGAGGAACAGCAACCGGCAGAACAGCAAGCTGCGGCAAGGGCGTCGGATCGACGTACACCGGAGCGGTTTCCGGGCGGACCGCCGCGGTCGGGTGACCGATCGCGGCGGGTGCCCGCCCCCCTCCCTGTCGGAACGACCCGAAAGGCATGCCCATGTCTCGCCAGCCGCACCACGACGGCTCCGCCACCTACGTGCCCGAGCAGGAGCCGGCGCTCGGGCAGACCGTCCCGGTCTTCGTCCGGGTGCCGGCCGGCGCCGACGTCCGCCAGGTGCACGTCCGGACCACCGGCGACGGCGAGCCGCGCTTCGCCGAGGCCGTCGTCGACCGCAGCCAGGGCGGTGACGTGTGGTGGCGGGCCGACGTCGAGGTCCGCAACCCGGTCAGCAACTACCGCTTCCTGCTCGACGGCCGCCGGGGCGCCCGCTGGCTGAACGCGGCCGGCCTGATCGACCACGACGTGCCGGACCACGGCGACTTCCGGCTGGTCAGCTACCCGCCGCCGCCGGCCTGGGCCCGGGACGCGGTGATCTACCAGATCTTCCCGGACCGGTTCGCCCGCTCCGCCGCCGCCGACGGCCGACCCGCGCCGGACTGGGCCATCCCCTGCGACTGGGACACCCCGGTGATCGGGCGTGGCCCGGAGACGCCCCGCCAGTTCTACGGCGGCGACCTCGACGGGATCACCGAGCGGCTGGACCACCTGGACCGGCTCGGCGTGAACACCGTCTACCTCACCCCGATCTTCCCGGCCCGCTCCAACCACCGGTACGACGCGGCCAGCTTCGACACCGTCGACCCGCTGCTCGGCGGGGACGCCGCCCTGGCCCGGCTGGCCGACGCGGTGCACGGCCGGGGCTGGCGGCTGCTCGGCGACATCACCAGCAACCACACCGGCGACGCCCACCACTGGTTCACGGCCGCCGTCTCCGACGTGCACGCGCCCGAGCGGGAGCTGTACTACTTCGACCTGGCCGGCGTCGACAACTCCAGCTCGGCGCGTCCGACGCCACGCGGCGACCAGGCGCCGGCGGACTACGAGTCGTGGAACGGGGTCAGGTCGCTGCCGAAGCTCAACTGGGGCAGCGCCGAGCTGCGCCGCCGCTTCGCCACCGCCGAGGACTCGCTGCTGCGCCGCTGGCTGCGCCCGCCGTACGGGCTGGACGGCTGGCGGGTGGACGTGGCGAACATGACCGGCCGGCGGGGCGCGGACGCGTACACCCACGAGGTGGCGCGGCTGCTGCGCCAGGTGGTCGCCGAGACCCGGCCGGACGGGCTGCTGCTCGCCGAGCACGGCCACGACCACACCGCTGACCTGGACCGGGACGGCTGGCACGGGACCATGAACTACGTGGGCTTCACCGATCCGGTCTGGTCCTGGCTGCGCCACGGCGACGACCCGGTGCCGAACTTCCTCGGCACCCCCGGTGGGGTGCGGCGGCGGGCCGGGGGCGCGGTGCTGGCCACCATGAACGCCTACCGGTCGCTGATCTCCTGGCGGTCGTACACGCACTCGTGGCAGCTGCTCGGCTCGCACGACTCGGCCCGGATCCGGACCGTGGTGGGCGACGCGGCCCGCCAGGAGGTGGCCGCCGGGCTGCTCGCCACCATGCCGGGGACTCCGGTGGTCTTCGCGGGCGACGAGCTGGGGCTGACCGGCGGCAACGGGGAGGGCTCGCGTACGCCGATGCCGTGGCACCGGCCGGAGAGCTGGGACCGGCGGACCTTCGCGGCGTACCGGGCGCTGCTGGCGCTGCGCCGCGCGGAGCCGGCGCTGCGGCACGGCGGCCTGCGCTGGGTGCACGCCGACGCCGACACCCTGGTCTTCCTCCGGGAGGCGCCGACCGGCACGGTCCTGGTGCTGGCCCGGCGGGCGGCGAGCGCCCCGGTGCGGCTGACCGGCCTGCCGGCCGGCGACAACGTGTACGGGGGCGCGCCCGCGCTTCGTCCGGACGCCGAGGGCGCGGTGACCGTCCCCGGCGACGGCCCCACCTTCCAGGTCTGGCGGCTGAGCTGACCCCGGCCCCGCGATCCTGCCGGTCCGGCCCCTCCGTCCGGTCGCGGTCGCCGTGCCTGCCCGGCGTCCGGCGCGATCGCGGGAAGGGCGGGGGAGCCGGGGCGGGGCAGGTCACGGTATGACGGCAGGTCGGCGGGTGGCTACTACGCAGCGTCGTTGATGGGGGAGGATGGGCCGCGTGGAAGCTCTCCGACTGATTCTTCTCTATGTCCATCTGGTCGGCTTCGCGCTGCTGCTCGGCGGTGCGATCGCCCAGTACGTCACCGGCCGGCTGCGGATCAACGCCGCCATGCTCTGGGGCGCGGTGATCCAGATCCTCACCGGTATCGGACTGTCCGCTCCGCTGCGCGACGGCGACGAGCCGGCCCCCGCCAAACTTGTTACCAAGTTGGTGCTCGCGTTGATCATCTTTGTCATGGTCTTCTTCTCCCGTAAGCGGGAGAGCGTCAACCGCGGTCACTTCCTCGCGATCATCGGGTTGACGCTGCTCAACGCCGCCGTCGCGGTGTTCTGGCGTTAGTTCGCCAGACAGCCGGGAAGCTCAGGAAAGCTCGGGAAACAGACGTTCGCGACACCACCGCGCATGCCGCTCGGCACGATTAGTGATGTGCCCCACCCAAGGGTTACGTAGGGGTAACGACCGTTCAACAGTCGTGCACGATTGTCGGCCGGTGGGTGGGCGCGGGCGTACGCTCCCGTCCGTAACGTGGGACGCCGGCGGCACACCGCAGGCCGGCGCAAGGGCTGCCACCGCGCACGACGCGGTGTGCAATGGGAAGGAGACGTCTTGCGCTCTGTGCGTGGGATGCGGATCGCCTCCGCCATCGTGGCGGGTGGCCTCGTGCTGGGCGCCGCCGCATGTGGTGAGGCTCCCGAGGACGACAAGAACGCCGGCGGCACCGGCGGCAAGAAGTTCAGCGCCTGCATGGTGACCGACGTCGGTGGCATCGATGACAAGTCCTTCAACACCTCGGCCTGGAAGGGCCTGCAGGAGGCGAAGAAGGAGAACGACAACATCGACATCAAGAACGTCCAGTCGAAGGCCGAGGCGGACTACGAGGTCAACCTGACCGGGTTCGTCAACCAGAAGTGCGACTTCATCCTGGCCGTCGGTGGCCTGATGTCGGACGCCACCAAGAAGATCGCCACGGCGAACCCGAACCAGCAGTTCGGCATCGTCGACGCGAACCCGGGCGTGGACAACATCTACCCGATGCAGTTCGACACCGCGCAGGCCGCCTTCCAGGCCGGTTACCTGGCCGCCGGGATGAGCAAGAGCGGCAAGGTCGGCACCTACGGTGGTCTGCCGATCCCGCCGGTCACCATCTTCATGGACGGCTTCGCCGACGGCGTGGCGTACTACAACAAGGCCAAGAGCAAGAACGTCCAGGTGCTGGGCTGGGACAAGGCCGCCCAGAAGGGCTCCTTCACCAACGACTTCGTCAAGCAGGACGAGGGCAAGAAGGTCTCCGACGCGCTGGTCGCCCAGGGCGCGGACATCATCATGCCGGTCGCCGGCGGCGCCGGCCTCGGCACCACCGCCGCGGCCCAGGCCTCGAACGGCAAGTACTCGGTCGTCTGGGTGGACGTCGACGGCTGCGAGAGCACCCCGAACTGCCCGGCGCTGATCACCACGGTCGTCAAGAACATCCCGGACGCCGTGAAGGAGGCCGTGCTCAAGGCCGCCGGTGGCGAGAAGCTCCAGGCCAAGCCGGGCTTCGTCGGCACCCTGGCCAACAACGGCGTCTCGATCGCCCCGTACCACGACTTCGACAGCAAGGTCCCGGCGGACCTCAAGGCCGAGGTCGACAAGATCAAGGCGGACATCTCCGCCGGCACCATCACGGTCACCTCGAAGGCCCAGCCGACCAAGTGACCGCTCCGCCGGCCACCGCGGTGAAATCATCGGCGGGGACCGGCGGGCACCAGGAGTGACGATCCGGCCGCCTCGGCGTACGCGGGACACCCCGCGGACGGCGGGGCGGCCGGTCCACCTTCATCCCCCCACTGACCCCCACCCGGCGCGGTGGCCGGCGGGCAGCCGCTACGCTGCACCATCGCTCGCACTCCAGGAGGTTGCGCTGAGACTCGAACTGCGCGGCATCACCAAACGGTTCGGTGAGCTGGTCGCCAACGACCACATCGACCTCACGGTGGAGCCTGGAGAGATCCATGCCCTGCTCGGCGAGAACGGCGCCGGCAAGTCGACCCTGATGAACGTGCTGTACGGGCTCTACCAGCCCGACGAGGGCGAGATCCTGGTCGACGGCAAGCCGCTGAAGCTGAAGGGCCCGTCGGACGCCATCGCGGCCGGCATCGGCATGGTGCACCAGCACTTCATGCTGGTGCCCGTCTTCACCGTGGCCGAGAACGTCATGCTCGGCGCCGAGCAGGTCAGGGGCCGGTTCGCCGGCATCCTGGACCGCCGGCGCGCCCGGCGTGAGGTGGCCGAGGTCTCCGAGCGGTACAACCTCCGGGTCGACCCGGACGCGGTGATCGAGGACCTGCCGGTCGGCATCCAGCAGCGGGTGGAGATCGTCAAGGCCCTCACCCGCGACGTCGACCTGCTGATCCTCGACGAGCCGACGGCCGTGCTGACCCCGCAGGAGACCGAGGAACTGCTCGCGGTCATGCGGTCGCTCAAGGAAGCCGGCAAGTCGATCGTGTTCATCACCCACAAGCTGGGCGAGGTGAAGGCGATCGCCGACCGGATCACGGTGATCCGGCGCGGGAAGACCGTCGGCACCGCCGAGCCGAGCGCCAGCCGGGACGAACTGGCCGCGCTGATGGTGGGGCGCAGCGTCCGGCTGACCGTGGACAAGCAGCCGGGCAAGCCGGGCAAGCCGATCCTCGAGGTCGCCGGCCTGGTCGTCGACGACGACCGGCAGGTACGCGCGGTCGACGGCGTCGACCTGACCGTGCACGCCGGTGAGGTGCTCGGCGTGGCGGGCGTGCAGGGCAACGGGCAGACCGAGCTGATCGAGGCGATCATGGGGCTGCGCCCGGTCCTCGCCGGCTCGGTCACCCTGGACGGCCACGCCGTGCACGGCTGGTCGACCAAGAAGGTGCTCCGCGCCGGCGTCGGGTACGTCCCGGAGGACCGCAGCGTGGACGGCCTGGTCAAGGAGTTCTCCGTGGCGGAGAACCTGGTGCTGGACATCTACGACCGGCCGCCGTTCGGCAAGGGCCTCTCGCTCAAGCCGGACGCCATCGCGAAGTCGGCGAAGGAACGGATCGAGCAGTTCGACATCCGTACCTCCTCGGCTGACGCGGCGGTCGGCACCCTCTCCGGCGGCAACCAGCAGAAGGTGATCGTGGCGCGGGAGCTGTCCCGGCCGCTGAAGCTCTTCATCGCCGCCCAGCCCACCCGGGGCGTGGACGTCGGCTCGATCGAGTTCATCCACAGCCGGGTCATCCGCGAGCGGGACATCGGCACCGCCGTCATGGTGGTCTCCAGCGAGCTGGACGAGGTCATCGGTCTGGCCGACCGGATCGCGGTGATGTACCGGGGCCGGATCATCGGCATGGTCGGCCCGGACACCCCGCGCGAGGAGATCGGCCTGCTGATGGCCGGCGTCACCCCGGACACCGCCACCACGAGCCCGACCGAGGGCACCGCCACCACGAGCCCGACCGAGGGCACCGCGGCCCCGGCCCCCGAGGGCCCTGGCAACGAGGACGAG